>JAWLFI010000212.1:0-4097 GCA_041685645.1 Saprospiraceae bacterium
GTCGTATTTGACGAATCGGGTGATAATGTGGCGAATGACCTACTCACCAGAGAGGGGTATAGTTTTATGGTAGTGGCTAATGCATTGAAGGGAGAGGTGAAGTACAATACAATTACTGTTCCCGACACAATTTTTGTGCAGGATACTATTCGATTTGACGATGCAGACTCCACGGTAGTTGTGGAAAGGGTGAAAGAAATTCGCGAGCGGGAAGAAAGTGTAATCAATGCCAGTTGGGATGAGGAGTATACAGAGCGATTTGCTTCAGTTTTCAATCCGGTGATGCAAGAAGCCTTAGATGCCGGACATCACGCGTATTTGTTAGCGGGGAAAGTGAGCTATGATGCCATGGAAGACTTCATGAAACAAAACGATATTCCCGGCGAAGTGTACGAGGCCGACAATATTCTGCTCAAAACAATGATCCGATCCAATCCGGGTTTGATTTTACTCAAGGATGGAACCATCCTCAAAAAATGGCATTGGAGACAAATGGAAAATTTTCAGACGATAAAAGAAGAGTATATCCATGATGAAGAGATGTGAAAATAAATTTTCGGTCATACTGCGGTTAGCCATTGCCGGAAAAGCCCCCAACTTATGTTAAGCAGGAGAAATATTAGAATTAAAGTCATGCAATCTTTGTATGCCTATTCTCTGGATGATGAGATGAATTTGGCCGATGCCCAAAAGCTCTACAGAAAGCGTGTAGATAGGAGCTATGATTTATTCTTATTTTCCCTTCATGTGATAATGCAGATTTGTCGCTATGCTGAGAAGGATGAGAAGATGCGGAGTGAAAAGTACTTGCCGAAAGCAGAGGACAAGCAATTTAAAGGCGCATTGAGCCAAAACCCACTGACACAATCTATCATCCAAAACCCATTCCTGCGCAAGCGCGTTGAAGAGGGCCATTTTAATGAATGGATTGACGAAGATTTATTGAAGAATCTGTACAAAGAATTTTCTCAGGAAGAGGATTATCAGGCGTATGCGATTCGCGGAGAATGGAAAGAGGAGGAACATATTGAAATGCTTCATTCTCTTCTTCGGTTCCTGAAGAAAAAGGAGTCTTTTAATGAAATTATGGAAGATGCCTTACCCAACTGGGTGGACGATAAATCATTGGTTCTCGGTGCGTTAAAAAAGACCTTCAAAACCTTGCCTCTGGAGGAAGGGTGGCTGAGGGACTTTTATCCCGATGCGGAAAAAGTACAGGAGTTTGGAGAGGAACTGTTTCTGAAGGTGATTTCAAAGAAAGAGGAAGTCGAAGCCATTATCCGACCTAAATTGGAGAATTGGGACCTCTCCCGCTTAGCTTTAGTGGATACCATATGCCTGCAAATGGCCATCGTGGAGTTTTTGTACTTCCCCACAATTCCGGTTAAAGTGACCATTAACGAATATGTAGATATGTCCAAGAGATACAGCACAGATAAATCCAAAGAGTTTATCAATGGCTTGCTGGATAAAACGAAAAACGACTTAATGGAACGGGGTAAGATTGTGAAGGAAGGACGTGGCTTGCGCCAATAAATTAATTAAGATAGAAATATATGCATCAAAGGGTTATCATATTTGATTTTGGGTCACAATACACTCAACTCATTGCTCGGCGGGTGAGGGAACAAAATATTTATTGTGAGATTCACCCCTACAATAAGGAAATGGAATACGACGAGTCTATTTCTGCGGTCATTTTATCCGGAAGTCCATTTTCCGTGCGCTCTGAAAATGCTCTGGCTTTTGATTTAGATGCCATTTGGGGGAAGTATCCCACCTTGGCGATATGTTATGGTGCCCAATATATAGTGCACAATAAGGGAGGTAGGGTAGAGGCCTCCCACCAGAGAGAGTATGGCAAATCCAATCTGTTGCTCTCCGAAACCATCGACCCTATTTTTAAAGGCATACCCAATCAATCCACGGCCTGGATGTCTCATGCAGATACGATTGCAGATCTTCCTGATGGAGCGGAAATATTGGCTCGTACAGCCGGGATTCCCGTTGCCGCCTTTAAAGCAGTTACCTCGGGGCCTCCCGTATATGGATTGCAATTTCACCCTGAGGTCACGCACTCTGAACACGGTTCCCGGGTTTTATCGAATTTCCTGTTTGATGTGGCTGAATGCGAGAAAAACTGGACGCCGGATATTTTTATTGACGAAACAGTTGTTAAGTTAAAAGAGCAAGTCGGGAATGACAAAGTGCTCATGGCATTGAGCGGAGGTGTTGATTCCTCAGTAGGAGCCATGTTATTGCATCGAGCGATCGGTAGTCAGTTGCACTGCTTTTTTATCAATAACGGATTATTGCGCAAGAACGAATTTGACGAGGTATTAGCTTCGTATAAAGATTGGGGGCTGAATATTACGGGAATGGATAAAGCGGATTACTTCCTGGAAGGTTTGCGCAACATTAGTGATCCGGAGGAGAAGAGAAAAATTATTGGGCGCTCATTTATAGAGATTTTCGATGAGGCAGCAAATCAAATCCCGGGCGTTCAATGGCTGGGGCAAGGCACCATATATCCCGATGTCATAGAGTCGGTTTCCGTTCATGGTCCTTCCGTAACCATAAAAAGTCATCACAATGTGGGGGGCTTGCCGGATCACATGAATCTCAAGGTAGTGGAGCCTTTGCGCATGTTGTTTAAAGACGAAGTGAGAAGAGTGGGTGCTGCCATGGGGCTTCCAGATACTATTATCAATCGACATCCATTCCCCGGGCCGGGCTTAGCCATTAGAATTTTGGGAGATATCACACCAGAGCGCGTAAGCCTACTTCAGGAGGCCGACCACATTTATATTCAAAAATTACGGGAATATGGCTGGTACGATAAAGTTTGGCAAGCCGGAGTCATTCTTCTCCCCATACAAAGTGTGGGCGTGATGGGAGACGAACGCACATACGAATCCGTTGTGGCACTTAGAGCGGTGAATTCTTTGGATGGCATGACAGCGGAGTGGAGTCGATTGCCGCAAGAGTTACTCGCAGATATTTCTTCGACAATCATTAATTCCATAAAGGGTATTAACCGGGTCGTTTACGATATCTCTACAAAGCCGCCCGCAACAATTGAATGGGAATAACAATAAGATGAAACAGATTCTGATATTACTTGTATTGGCTGGCCTTGTGACGAGTTGTGGAATATTTAAATCTACGCCGGAAAGACCTCCTCGTAATGTCGAAAAGGAAAAGGAAAAAACCCAGCCAAAGGTGCCTGAGGAAGAACGAGAAGAGGAAGTTGAAGATCCAGAAGAAGCCGAGGAGACAAGCAAGGATACCGTGAGTTTAGTTCCATCAGATGAAGAGAGCTCTTTCCAGAGAAAGGATCAATACTCTATCGAGTTAATTCTACCCCTCGTTGCCATGGATGCAGGCGGGTTAATTACTATTCCAGAGGAAGATAAGTCCGAATATGACCTCACCGGGTACTCAGAAGACAATGAAATCCTACTTCCCTTTAACCAACATTTCATTAACTACCTTTCGGGGTTTTTACTGGGCCTTCAAAAGCTGGATGGCGAAATTTCAGAATTCTCCTATAAAATAACCGTAAGAAGTTCGGGCGATTTCGATTCCTTGTTGGTCAATCAAGGGGATTGGTCGCTGTCCGGGAATCCGGACTTTATCATCGGTGGAGTATCGAGCACTGGTGTAGAGCAACTCTCTTCACTTTCTGCTCAGAATAACCTCTTTTATATTTCCCCCTGGGTTACGCATCAACCCTTTTCTGAGAATCCCTTGATGATGCAACTCACCCCAGGCATGGAAGAATACTGTCGATACATTGTCGACTTTTTAGTCGACGAAGAAAAGGCCCGTTCTTTTACGGTGTTGACCACTTCCCAATATGAAAACCGCCTGGAATATTTTGAGGATGAAGTCGAAAGGCAAGACTCTGGTTTGATACTGCAATCCTTTATCACTGATGAATTTCGAGAGAGTGGAAGAAGGATTGATTTGCCGGATTGGATTTCCGGGGACGAGCCCAATGATATCGTGATTGCTATGGATAGAGATGAATCTTTTATTTACGATGCATTGTCCTACTTACAAACATGGAAAGATTATGATTTTAATATCTACGG
>JAWLFI010000038.1:0-16854 GCA_041685645.1 Saprospiraceae bacterium
TGGCCAGGCAATGCCAATGGTCGGATGTATATCCGGTTTCCTCCTTTAGCTCCCTTTGAGCAGCAGCCAGAGGAGATTCGCCTTCGGGACAGCCTCCCTCGGGAATCTCCCAGGAGTAGGAATCTATTGTGAACCGATACTGTCCCACTAGCACGATCTCATTCTTTGGCGTCACCGCAACAATTCCAATCGCTTTATTCTTGAAATGTACCTGTCCATAAATACCGACTTCTCCGGTGGGATGCACCACATCAAAATGATCTACGCGTATCCATGGGTTATTATATACCACCTTCTTGTCTAAAATCTCGTGCTTTTTATAAGAGTTGGGATTCATTACCAGGGCGTATTTTGAATTTGCTCTATGAAATGAAAGAATAAATCCGGTTGGAGAATAAGAGTGAAAACAACTCCATAGACTGCTCCGTAGAAGTGAGCGTCGTGGTCAATTCTCGATCCGGAACTTCGTGCGGCCTGGTGACTGTAGATCAGATATCCCACACCGACTAAAATGGCCGGTATGGGTATGATCGCCCAGAGATATAAAGTGTTCCACGGCATCAATAGAATGTAGATAAATAAAATTCCGGAAACCGCACCTGAGGCCCCGATGGAAGAAAATTGATAGTGGTCTTTGTGCTTTACATAGGTAGAGATATCAGCAACAATGATGGTAGTCACATATAGGACTACATACCATACCTTACCCATGGTGGGACCAAAAAAACCCTCGTAGGCAGATTCTACAATGAGTCCAAATTGCCAAAACACAAACATATTGATCAATAGATGCAACCAACTGCCGTGAAGAAACCCACTACTGATGAATCGGTACCACTCACCTCGATGCTTTTCCCGGTAAGGCCAGTGTTTTAATTGTTGTAAAAACTCCGGGTTTTGAAAGCCGCGATAACTGACGATAGCCGTCAAAACAACAATGATTGTAGTGATCGTTATGCTCATAGATTAATCGTTGTGGTAAGAGTGTCCCGCTAATATGGTGAAAGCTCGATATAGTTGTTCTAGAAATATCAGTCGTACCATTTGGTGTGAAAACGTCATGCGCGATAGAGAAAGTGTGAAATCGGCGCGATCTTTTAAGCCCTCATCAAAGCCAAAAGCACCTCCTATGACAAAACTGACCGGCCGGCGGAGATGACTCATCCACCGATTCATTTGTCGGGCGAGTTCTCTGGAACTTAGAGACTGCCCCTTTTCATCGAGTAGCACGAGAAAATCGTCGCGTCCTAATTGTTTCTCTATCCATTCAGCCTCCACAGCGCGCAAGCGGGAATGATCGCCTTTGGTTTTTATGGCCTTTCCTTCTATGTATTTAATGCGACCAAAATGATTCAGTCGATCGAGGTAATCCACAATGCCCGTTTTTAGATACTTCTCCTTGGTTTTACCGATACTGATAATTTTGATCTCCATCCTGACTCAATTATATATCCGGACGATCTAAATGGCGATAGGACTTTCTATACCCAAACTGTCGCTGCAAGGAAGACCGAATTTTGTCCCAACGAGATTCAAATCCGGCGCGAACTAAGGCTAATCCCATTTCTTGTAAATGATGCCGACCCTTTTTGCCTAGATGGTCCTCTGCATATTGTAAACAATAACTCTCCAGACGGCTCAGTATTTCTTGTTGTTCCTTTTTGTCCAAATAGGGCAGGAGCTCTAATAACTGAATCTGCTCCCAGGCTTTCCCAGTGGGTAGAGAGCTGTCGCGCTCAAAAATATATCTTTCGATCAAATATTCAGGTACGCGACTTAATTTCGCCTGATTTCTATACTTGCTGACGAGCGCTCGATCCTCCTTTGTCCACGATTTTTCTTTCAATGTAGTACGCCAAAACCCCTTGAAATCTTCCGGGTCTGAAAAATGCATAGCAGTTAAAAATCTCTGATCCTCAAGGACGAAATCTGGAAAGTGCTCCCGATCCAAACTATTCCATCGGCCCACGGAAATTAGGACAAAAATGAGTGCCTCATCTGCCAATTCCATATCGTATCTCCGCAACTCATCCATCCAAATGGCCGCTTCTAAAACTTCCAACCTCTGAGCAATGCGTTGCTTACTTTTATCCGGCATAGCATTAAAATGATGGAGAAAATGTGGAAACCATAGCTTCCAATCCTCGGCTTCCCACATGATTTCGTCTAAATACTTCACCAATTGATCTTTCTCGATGAATCCCAGTGTGTAAAATCGACTCAAAATCTCATCTAAAGTATAGGGATAAACCATATTTTCTCTCAAGTCCCTCAAGCACATTTCAATAATCTGGTCTCTTAAAGCCGGAGCAATATCGGACCGGCACAAGGCATCAAAATGCTGCATGAGTTGCCGGTGCAGCCGCCGCGCCCATTCCTGATCGTAGAGCGATTCACTTACTTCCACCATCCACCGATGGAGCGCAATAGCGTAGGCAGCAGACTGCTTATAATTGCTGGCACTCAACACATCTTCCGCCAGACCGATACAACTCAAAAGAAAGAATTCGAGTTTTTTTCGACCCTTTTTCTGTTTGATATGCCGTCGGTTCTTGCGCCAGAGTTGTTGAAGTAATCGGTGCAACTCCTCAACACTGGCAGCCTCTGGCTCATCGGTGCCAAGGAGTAGTTTTAAAGCTGTATTTAATTCCGGATTGTATTTGACATATCCACTGATAAACTGTTTGAGTTGCGCATTGTCCGCGCGGCGAACAACCGTTTGAATATTTGGAATTTTTTGTTCCTCAGTAATGCGATCCATTAGCGCGTGTTCCTCAGCTACTATGGCCCGCAGCGCTACAGCCAGATGCACACAGCCGCGCTCCCCAAAGTCCTCACAAGTGCAAGTCACCTCTTCCCATTGGCTGCGATCCTTACTCCAGCGCCCCAGAATCGTCTCCGCCCCTACTTTCATGGCAAATGTCTCGCCCTCATCCTTTGGAATGACCTGTAGTGAAGCCCGCTCTGCAGCTCGCAGGTGATTGGGCAAAATTTGTTTCGACCAGTTTTCAAGTTTTATTTTCATAGACCAATTCGCAAGATACATAACACTCTTCGATTTCCCCGATCCTCAACCCTCAATCTCAAATTGAAGTGGAATTCTGTTATTGTTTTTTGGGCGTGCCCCCGCTGATAGCGGGGTCGCTATGGTCGGAGGCTCGCTATTCGCTCGGCTTCCCCCGCCGGTCATCGGCGGGGGTGATCTCCCTCACTTCGTTCGGGCCCTCCTCCCAGCGCTCACGCAATTCGATAGATCATTGTCGCCACCGAGGTTTTTCTGTTTTATACAAGTATGATTGAGGAATTTTGAGTCTGATTGCCGTCAGTGGGACAGGCTGTCTGCACTATGTCAAAGAATTTATGTAAATTTCAGATTCACTGCCGTAAACTGCTAAATAATAATCTATGGATTTTCAGATGAACGTAGTATGTAGCTTAGGTATCATACTATTCGCGGGATTTGTGTCTCTACCCTTTGCACAAAGCCCTTCCCACACAGACGCTAAAACCCATTCAAATATGAATACAGATTACGACCTGGTAGATCACATGCGCACCTATGCCGAATATAACTTATGGGCAAATGAACAAATGACTGATTGGCTGAAAGATATTCCTGAAGATTTAGCCCGGCAAGAAATTGAGTCGAGTTTTCCGAGTATTCGGAAGACGGCATTTCACCTTTGGTTTTCGGAGTACGGTTGGAGTCATAAAATTCATAGTGGAGATTGGGAACGTCCGGATTCAAGCAAAATCAAACAGCCTACGACTAAAATTTGGGAAGAGCTCTTATCGACGAGTCAAGAGATCGTTCGCGAAGTCGTTAGCTACGAAATGGAGGATTGGATGGTGCTTCACGAAAGGGGAGAGGGGCAACAAGTCAAACGAATAGATATTTTTCACCAACTGTTTAATCACGCCACGTATCATAGGGGGCAATGTATTACCATGGGGCGCCAGTTGGGGCTCAAAGATCCGCCCCGCACTGATTATTTGTACTACATAAGCCAGAAGTAAGATATTGAGTTCAGCGATAGGAGGTAACCGTCTTTTCGGGTGAGGTGCCTGGAGGGCGCACCGCCTTAGGTGGTGCGGTGCGAGGGTAGAGGCGTAAATTTTACGCCTCGTACTGAGTACGGGACCCCGGAAGGGACCGACCGCCATCTGTTCCTGAGCGCAGGCGAAGGAACGATGGGGGGCACCCCCAAAAAATTAAAAAATTATTCGCACAACAAAACAATTGGCGGAAGTGTAATCCGATTGGAAGTTAATCCGGCGCGATCTATGAGATACACTTCATACAGGAGGGTGTCGGTAGGAAACTCCTGAGAGGGTGTACATGGAGCTTGCCCCGTGGGAAAGATACAGCAGCTGGCCGGTAAATGGACTCGAATCTCTCCTGTAATCCCGTTTCCGGCACCCTCATCAGGCACCTTGGGAATGCGAAAATTTGTTTCAAAACTGTCTCTTAGGTCCACAAAGAATAAATTCAAATTTCCATCATCATCAGCGGAATTACCGAGGTCGCCATTTCCATCAGAAAAGCCGATGGTAACTTGCGTAACTGCTGTGTCTGAGCTACCTTGTGGGTACTTTGTTTGGGTGATGTCGAGGAATTCGATTTCTGGTGTATCGGTGAAATTTGGGGCATCTGAACAGGCAACATAAAGGCCTATGAAAACTAGTGAAAAGGGGTATTTAAGCCAACGTAAGGAGCTGCTCACTGCCGTCCAAAAAGGAGTGCAGCCCATTGACTTTGAGGACGTTGCTCTCGCCTTGTTCCGATTCCAGTATCGCTTCAATCCCATATATCAAAAATACGTTAATTTATTGAATGTTCGGCCCGAAGAAGTAGAAAAACTGCCGCAAATACCGTTTCTACCCATAGAAATGTTTAAGAATCACACCGTGATTACCGGTCCGCCAGTCGAAAGCTCAACTGTTTTTAGAAGCAGTAGAACGACGGGTCAGAAACCGTCACAGCATTTTGTGCCATCACTGGAACACTACCATCATATGTGTCAGCAGTGTTTGTACCACTCTCTCGGGGCTTCTGCTCGCGATTATTACTGGCTGGCTCTTTTGCCCTCATATTTAGAACGTCGGGATGCGAGTTTGGTATATATGGCTAAGCATTTCGCTGCTTTGGGTAAACCCTTGTCCAGGCATTTTTATTTGGATGATTACGAAGAATTACATTGGCAACTCAGGAATTTGATGCAGGCGGGGCAGCCTGTTATTCTTTTGGGCGTGACCTTTGCTTTATTGGATTTTGCCGCTGCGTATCCGGGGAAATATGAGCAGCTATTCGTGATAGAAACCGGAGGGATGAAGGGCAGGGGACGTGAGTTGATTCGGCCGGAACTACATCGGACTTTGCATTCCACTTTCCGGGAAGCTGAGATTTCCTCGGAATACGGCATGACGGAGTTATTGAGTCAGGCCTATTGGCAGGGTGGTCGATTTTCGAGCCCTTTGAGTATGCGCGTCTTTCCCCGAGATATGAATGATCCCCTGCGGACTGGTGATTGGCATAGTCATGCCGCATTCAATATTGTTGATTTGGCTAACATTGACAGTTGCGCATTTATCGCTACAGACGATATGGGGAAGGTTGAAAAAGGAGGGCGAAGATTCGAGGTTTTGGGTCGACTGGATGAAGCAGAATTGCGGGGTTGCAACCTCATGTACACGGGATGAAAGTTAATCGCTGACCAGTCCTTCGAATATCCACTGGGCCAGTGCTTGCCTGTTACTTTCTAATATGATTCGCTTTTGGTCGGAAGGGTTTTTGAGATTGCCCAACTCGATAAATACTGCGGGTGGGTAGGTGGCTCTTAACATATATAGGTTTCTTGAACTTACGCTTCCGTGGTACCTCCCACCGGATCTATGTACTTTGTACTTATCCCGAAAGGTTCGGTATATATTATTTGCTTTTTCGCGTCCATTGTCCGAATCAGGCAAATGGTAAAAATAGACATCCTGCCTTTTGTTTTTTGCTCGTGAATCGACGTGAATCATGAGTGCGATTTGTTCTTTTACCTCTTTGTTTTTCCTGTGATTGATATAAAGGTCGTTAATCGCCTGGGTGCGTTGCTGTAGCCTTTTGAGTTGATTGAGTGGCAAGGGCTGACCCGTGATACATACTTCATCTTGATCACAGGGCAGATGGTATCCGCTGCGAATACCGTCCTTGGGGTCCTGGATGATGACTTCGACAATAGCGCCATGAGCCATGAGTAATTTAGCAAGGCGAAGGGTAACATCGTAGGAATATTCGTCTTCGCAGATGCTGCTGTTTTTCCAATAAGAAATGGCCCCAGGATCTGGTCCCCCGTGTCCTGAAACGAGGTAGAACACCTTGTTTTTCAGCTTTTCGCTTTCTCTCGGGAATACTGCGTGTCGAGAGCCAAAGAGGGGAACGTTTAGTGTAGTATTTCCTGCTAAAACGGCTTTTCCTTTTTCTTCGCCTTTTAGGTAGGAGGTGGGCACCCAAAGTTCGCGATCCTCCCTGTAATCCCCACTTTTCACTCCTTTTCGATATAAGTCCAAATTGTAGTTTTGGACTTTCACTGCCAGATCCCAGTCATTTTTCTCCAGTGTGCTTCGGATGCTCTGCCCATTGTAAGAATGGACTTTAATGGGCAGTTTATATTGCCGATGGGTAAAAATGGGAGCACGAGATTTTAATTGATTTAGTTCGAAGAATTCCCGTACTTTTTGGGATGGGTCTCCTAGTTGAAATTTTTCTATGATGTAACTGATACTTTCTCCCTCCTTGGGTTGATAGCTCAGGTAGTCACCTTGTGCTGTCAGTATGCCTGAAGTAACGCATAGAATAAGAAAGCTGTGTAAAACACCTTGCCTATGCCTAAGAAGAGCTTGGGTGCAGGTATGCCAAAAAAATCTGCGATGAGATGGATTGATATCATCTGCCTGGTGCATCGTCTGTTGGAGTAAGCGCATCATATATTCAACTGATGGAGTTAATATGAAATTGTATAAGCAAATATAACAAATTATAATTAATCGTAATATGTTTTTCGTTTCAGATGGAAAAAAGTTGGTATCATTGTGCCATGAATCGATGGTATGCCCTGTGGCAAAAGGAGATGAAAAGTCACTGGCGCAGTCAATCTAGCTTGCCTGCAGTGATCTTGTATGTCATCAGTACCACTTTTATTGTATTCGCCTCCTTTGCGCGGATAGATGATAGGAGTTGGATGGTGCTCTATTGGATTATCGTTGTGCTGTCTGCATCTCACGCTGCACAAAGCGCATTTCGGGATACGGAAGGAATAGAGGGATGGTATTATTACGGCCTATGCAGGGTTGAGGAGTATTTTTTCGCCAAGGTAGCAGCCAACTTTATTCTCATGGGGGTAATCGCCAGCCTGACTTTTGCAAGTTTGAGTTTGTTTGCCGGCACTCCGGTGCGTGACCCCCTATTATTTTTCCTAATTAATGTCAGCGCCTGGATCGGGCTGGCCTTATTATTTAGTTTTCTAGGATTTCTCAATGCAAAGGTGGACGGTCAGCGTGGCTTGTTGCCTTTATTGACATTTCCATTACTGCTACCTATTCTATTGCAGGTCATTAAGTTATCCTCTATAGCTTCAGGTTCTATTACAGATACGAGCTATCTGGCGGATATTTACATTCTTCTGGCAGTAGATGCATTGATATTAGCTCTTTCTCTTTTGTTAATTCGCTATCTTTGGCAGTCTTAAACCGAAGTATGAATAGCAGCTATATTTGGAAGTTTCTCGGTGTTGCCCTGATATTGTATTCCCTTGTTTTTGGATTGCTTATTCCATTAAAGCCGGGAATTGTTGCTGTTTCGCCTTCCATAGCAAATGGGGGAGACACCATTTCGCTTGCCTACACTGCCTATAATGTTGATTACTCTGCAATCGATGCATCGAAGATAAATGCCTGGTTATTATTTGACGAGGGCAAAGACATTTTGGCTGATAAAATTGAGGTTTTGTCTGCGAATGAGGCAAATGCGATATTTCGTTTGCCCCTGCTTTCTGAGCTCGATCAATCCGTAGTTAGTAGCACTTTAGTAGTATCCGACCCACAGCATGGATATGCATTATTGCCTTCAGCTTTGGGCATCCGCCCCAAGAAATCAAATGGCTCACTTAGCGGGTTATCTATAAAGTACGACACCCCTGATGTACATAAGGTAAAAGGGGTTTCCTTTCCCTTTCGAAATATTCTTCAGGAGACCATTCGCAATACCTATTATCACGTACCTCTTTGGTTTAGCATGATCATTCTATTTGCTATTTCTGCTTTTTACAGCGCCACATATTTGCGCCGTCGTGATAGCCGAAGTGATTTATATGCCGTGGCATATGCTGAGTTTGCTACAGTTCTTGGAATATTGGGATTATTAACGGGTGCCATCTGGGCTCGATTTACCTGGGGCGCTTTTTGGTCATGGGACATTAAGCAATTTACTTCAGCCGTCGCTCTTTTGATTTATTTTGCATATTTTATTTTGCGATCCTCTGTAGCGGATCAGGATAAAAGAGCCCGTCTTACGAGCTCGTATAATATTTTTGCCTTTGCAATGCTCATTCCCTTGCTGTTCATTGTCCCTCGCTTGACGGACAGTCTTCATCCGGGGAATGGAGGAAATCCGGCGATGGGAGGAGAGGATTTAGATCAAACCATGCGTTGGGTCTTTTATCCCGCTGTTGTGGGTTGGATATTATTGGGCATGTGGGTGAGCCAGTTAAAAGCGAGGTATTTGATTATTCAAAGGAAAATAGAAGATAAATTTATAATATGATATGTAATAAATCAGATGAAGCTATTGTTATAGAAAAGAACTTTCAGCATATTTGCTAAAATTATATTCCATGGAAGAAATTTTTGTTCAAAGCGGTAAAATGGGTGTTGTGATTGCGGTAATTGCTGCCATTTTTATTGGGCTAGTCATTTATCTTGTCCGCCTGGATAGAAAAATCAGTCAGTGGGAAGACCAAAACAAAACCAACACATATGGCTAACTTTTATGAATCGGTCAATCGCAATTTTGATAGTGCTGCTGCATTGACTGACATCCCCAAGGGATTATTAGAGCAGATTAAAGTCTGCAATGCTGTTTATCAAATGAAATTTCCCGTTCGCATTGGGAATTCGATTAAGGTGATTGAAGCCTACAGAGTCCAGCATTCTCATCACAGATTACCTACCAAAGGAGGTATTCGCTACAGCTCACATGTCAATCAGGAAGAGGTTATGGCTTTGGCGACCTTAATGACTTACAAGTGTGCTATCGTAGATGTTCCTTTTGGAGGGGCTAAAGGCGGTGTTCGCATTAATCCGAAGGAATACACTGTAGGACAATTAGAAAGCATCACGCGTAGATATACTACTGAGTTGATTCGGAAAAACTTTATTGGATCTGGTTTGGATGTACCCGCTCCGGATTACGGAACGGGTAGTCGTGAAATGGCGTGGATTGTCGATACATACATGATGTTTAAGAATGGGGAAATCGACCAGAAAGCCTGCGTTACCGGTAAGCCGGTCAATCAAAATGGAATTCGCGGCCGAGAAGAGGCGACGGGTAGAGGGGTGTTTTACGGGCTTCGTGAAGCGTGTAATGATGTTGAGGATATGAGAAATCTCGGGCTGGAAAAAGGCATAGGAGGAAAAACGGTAGTCATTCAGGGTATGGGTAATGTCGGCCGATACGTGGGGATGATCTCTCAGGAAGAAGGCGATGTGAAAGTTATTGGCGTGTCTGAGTTTGAGGGCGCCATTTATAATCCTAAGGGGATTAATATTAGGAAATTAGTGAAGTTTAGAGAGCAAACGGGATCTATAGTAGGGTTCCCGGATTCCAAGACACTAGCACACAGGGATGATGCCCTCTACTTAGACTGCGACATACTAGTGCCCGCAGCTTTGGAGAATGTCATTCATTCTAAAAATGTAGATAAGGTCAAAGCTAAAATAATAGGTGAAGCGGCCAATGGCCCCATTACGGCCAATGCCGAAGCGGTTTTGGAGAAAAGAGGAGTATTGGTGATACCAGATATGTATATCAATGCCGGTGGTGTGACTGTATCCTATTTCGAGTGGTTAAAGAACTTGAGTCACATGCGATTCGGTCGCATGGAGAAGCGTTTCAATGCGAATACTTACGAGGGTATTGTTAATGTCATAGAGCGTCTATCTAATAAATCAGTTACGGACAAAGAGAAAGCCTTCCTGACTCGTGGCGGCGATGAAATCGATTTGGTTCGCTCGGGTTTGGAGGAGACAATGGTAACTGCCTATAACACAATTCATGCTGTTAAGAAAAGGCGTAAGAATGTGAAGAGTCTTAGGCAAGCTGCCTTTATGAACGCCCTGGAAAAAATTGCAAGTGATTACAAGAGTTTAGGCGTTTTTCCTTGATTTATACTCAAAAGAGATTCTCCTAAGTGTGAGATCCCATTTTTTTTGATGGTTATGTGATCAATACATCAAAATAAAAGTTATCTTATTAGGAACTTAAAAAAAATTTTAATTTATTTGCAAACGAAAATTTGAACACTCTAAAATATCTTTAAGTATGGCAAAAGTAAAATTGGACAAGGTCGATCTTAAAATTTTAAAAATCCTCCAGGAGAATAGCAAAATAACGAATCTGGATTTATCCAAGCGCGTAGGGCTTTCTCCGGCTCCCACTTTGGAGCGGGTAAAAAAGTTGGAAAACAATGATGTGGTCACGGCATATCAGGCAAAAGTTAACCCCAATGCTCTGGGCTTAAATGTGCAAACATTTGTTCTGGTGGATCTCGCATGGCAAGAGGAAAATGCTCTGGAGAATTTTATCAGTAAGTTGCAGCAAGTTGAGGAGGTGGTGGAATGCTACATCATTACAGGGGAGGCAGACTTTTTGTTAAAGATCATTTGTAAGGATATTCCGACTTACGAGAAAATTCTATTCAAAACCTTGTCTCAAATCGAGGAAATTGAACGTCTGAAGACGCTAATGACATTGTCAAATGTTAAGCAGAGTAATATTCTGCCTTATGATTACGAATAGCTCATATTTTTATGCGCATTGAATGAAAAGGCAACTTCCCGGAGTTGCCTTTTTTTGGCAAAACAGCTTGGTTTTGATCTAAACCGCATTATTCATAAACTTTATGATAAGTAATGTTGATGATTAAAATAAGGTAGTGGAAAACAACTATTTATCAAAAGGCAAACTCTCGGACTCATTCAAATGAAAAGAACCAAATATGGGTATCTTGATTTGGAAATGCATCTCCAGTCAATTTTTGTAAAAGATTATAAATCAAGTATTTGAATGAGCTTCGGCCCGCTGGGCAAAAAAGGCGCAGCATTTTCTGGCTAAACTATTGTGTAATTCTCGTTGTTGTTATTTTCATATTTTAGTTATGCGAGAGATCTGCCTATGAGATGGATACTTATTATTATACTTTGTGTCTTAGCACATTCCGGATGGTCTCAATCTGAGAAATATACTTTAAGTGGCTACATTAGAGATGCTGACTCAGGGGAAGAGTTAGTAGGAGCGAATCTCTACCTTTCTTCAGAAGAAAACACCGGAACCGTAACTAACTCATATGGCTTTTACTCATTGACTCTGCGGGAGGGGAAATATACGATTCGAATTTCTTATGCGGGCTATTCAACTCAAGAGGTCGAACTGGATTTTTTTCGCGATACGACCTTGAATATAAAGCTGACATCCGGACTAACTATGGATGAGGTTGTGATTAAAGCTGAATCCGATGATGAAAATGTGAGCAGCACCCGAATGGGAACCATTCAATTGCCCATAGAAGATATCAAAAAACTGCCGGCATTAATGGGTGAAGTCGATGTCCTGAAATCTCTCCAACTCTTGCCGGGTGTCTTGAGCGCAACTGAAGGAACTTCCGGTTTTTTTGTGAGGGGAGGAGCGGCAGATCAAAATCTGGTATTGTTAGATGATGCCACGGTCTATAACCCAGGACATTTACTGGGATTTTTCTCGGTTTTCAATGCTGATGCGATAAAAAATACAACATTGATTAAGGGGAGTCTGCCCGCCAAATACGGCGGTCGCTTAAGTTCTGTCGTAGATATTCAGATGAAAGAGGGAAATAATAAGCGCTGGGCAGCTCAGGGCGGAATTGGTTTAGTATCTAGCCGTTTCTCAGTGGAGGGGCCGATTGTAAAGGATAAGGCCTCTTTTTTTCTGTCTGGCCGCAGAACGTATGTATTAGATCTGGCTCAACCTTTTTTGAATGGGGGTAATTTTGAGGGAACAAACTATTATTTTTACGATATCAACGCCAAAATGAATTATAGAATTTCTGACAAGGATCGAGTCTATTTTAGCGGTTATTTTGGTAGAGATATTTTTCGTTTTCAGTCTTCTAGTCAAGACTTTTCTTTTGACCTCCCCTATGGGAATTCCACAGCCACCCTGCGGTGGAATCACCTGTTTTCCGATAAACTGTTTATGAATATCTCCGCCATTTACAACAATTACGAATTTCAGTTCGAGGGGGGACAAGAGAGTTTTCAAGCTGCACTGTATTCAGGTATAGATGATTATAGCCTAAAGGCGGATTGGGACTACTACCCATCAACAAATCATTTTATAAGATTTGGCGTTTCTTTTATCCATCATCAATTGCAACCGCAGCTCATTACCGCAACTACAGGTGAGGTGGACTTTAGTAATGACCTGCTCACAAAATATGGGAATGAATATGCTTTTTATTTTCAGGATGAGTGGAAAGTGAATTCTCGCTTGACCATGCAATTGGGACTGAGGACGAGTTTCTTTACGCAGCTCGGACCTTATGTGTCTCCTGAAT
This sequence comes from Saprospiraceae bacterium, assembly GCA_041685645.1. Classification (GTDB taxonomy): domain Bacteria; phylum Bacteroidota; class Bacteroidia; order Chitinophagales; family Saprospiraceae; genus JAWLFI01. The sequence goes on from JAWLFI010000038.1 coordinate 12,852, forward strand.
CAGGACAGGAGTTCGGAGATGGGGAGTCCGTCATTACCTATTGGACGCCGGAGCCAAGAGCCAGTCTCAGGTACAAATTAACACCTTTGTCTTCTTTTAAAGCAGGGATAGCCTATACTGCGCAATATTTGCATTTAGTGAGCAATTCCACTTCAACCTTGCCGATTGATATTTGGGTGCCCAGCACCGAAAGAGTGGCTCCACAGAGAGGCATTCAATATGCTTTGGGATATTTCCGAAACTTTTTCTCCAATCGATACGAATTTTCAGCCGAAGTCTATTACAGAGACTTATACAATCAAGTGGATTACCGCGATGATTACGTCAACAACCCTTCGAACGATGTGGAGTTAGACTTTGTCTTTGGTGATGGTAGAGCCTATGGTTTAGAGTTATTACTGAAGAAAAAGAAAGGCGACTTTACCGGTTGGATCAGTTATACTTTATCTCGAACTGAGCGAAGCTTTGAAGAAATAGAGGGTGGACGCTGGTATCCTGCTTTTTTCGACCGACCACACGATTTTTCATTTGTAGGAATATATCAAATAAGTCCAAAATGGGATGTGAATGGCACATTTGTTTTCGGAACGGGCAATACTTATACTCCTGTTGCCGGTGCATATAGAATTGAGGATAGAGTCAATGTCTTTTACGGGCCCAGAAATAGCGCTCGCTTAATCCCTTATCATCGATTTGACCTCTCCGTCACCTATACTCCAAGGCCCAACTCAGAAAAGAGATTTGCATCTACCTGGAATTTTAGTATATACAATATATATAGTAGAATGAACCCTACCTTTATATATAACTCATTTGACACTGATAGAGAATCTGGAATTGTAGAAAGCAAAGCATACAGGGTTTCTCTGTTTCCCATCATTCCTTCGATAAGTTGGAACTTCAAATGGAATCAATGATGATCGTTCGAAATTTTTTATTCATACTTTTCATTGCATGCAGCTTTTTTGCTTGTGAGGAGGAGTTTATTCCCAGGATTGATCCTGATGAGCAGGAGTTTATTGTAGAGGGCTATGTAGAAAAGGGGGAGGAGGCTTTACCACCGTATGTGCTGATTTCAAAATCAATCCCATTTTTTGGTAGCATTCAGCCCTCCGATATTGCAGACCTTCAAATTCGCGATGCAGAAGTCACTGTAGTATTTGAAGGAAATGAGTATGACTTGCCATTAGTCTGCTTGAGTGAATTGCCTGACGAGGTCCGGGATCAAATAATAGAAGAGCTGGGCGTTCTTCCCAATTTAGAGGAAGTGGACTTTTGTGTTTATATTGATATTTTGAGAACCATTCCAATCGAAACGATGAAGCCATATTTTTTGGCTATTACATTGGAGACTGGAGAAAAATTGGAAGCTGAGACTATGATTCCAGAGCACATACCGATAGACTCTTTTCGGTTTACAGCTCCTCCCGGAAACAACGAAAATGATACAATGGCTCGATTGCTTATTACTGTGACTGATCCTCCGGGGCCCAATTACTATAGATACTTAACGGCTGGACAAGATGAACCGCTGCAAGCCAGTTTTGCCTCTGTCACCGATGATGGCCTTTTTGATGGTGAGAATTTTGACTTCCCTCTCCAAAAAGCTGTTTCCCCACAAGATCTTGAAGAGCGGAATCCGGACAACTTTGGACTATATCGGAGGGGAGACAGTGTTCGCGTTCGGTGGCTCAATATTGATAGGGAACACTTCGCGTTTTGGAACACCTTTGAATTTAATCTGAACAACCAGGGACCTTTTTCTTCATATACGAGAGTGAGTTCAAATGTTTCTGGAGCTATTGGAATATGGGGAGGCTATTCTTCCTCTTTATACAGGCTGGAAGTACCCAAAGAATAATATGGAAGAAACAAAAATGAGATCTGCAATCATCGCAGGAGCTACCGGATTGGTCGGTGGTCAACTGCTGAAGCATTTGATTGAAAAGGGTGCTTATGCAAATGTGATCACCGTTGGTCGAAAACCCATGCGTTTACTAAGTTCACATCATCATCACTACCTAATCGACTTTAACCGATTAGGGGAAGTAGAATTCTTGTTTGAAGCTCGTGATTTGTTCTTGTGTTTAGGAACTACAAAAAGTGAGGCGGGGAGCAATGAGAAGTTTTATCAGGTTGATTTTGGTTATAATTCTCGGATAGCTGAGTTATTTGCTTCCCGGGGAGGACAAAGAATATTTTTGATTAGCTCTAAAGGAGCAAATCCATCCAGTTCGATTTTCTACAATAAAGTTAAGGGGGAGTTGGAAAGTTTGATTCAGGCATTAGATGTGCATCGGCATTATATTTTTCGCCCTTCATTGCTTCTAGGTGACAGAAAACAGTTCAGGTTTTGGGAAAAGTTCGCTCAGCTCGTTTTCTCGGGAGTCAACATAGTTCTTCGGCCCGTAACGGGAAAATATATCGGCACGCGAATTGAAGATCTAACCGACACCATATTTTATTATGCTTCAAATAATTTTGAATCCCGTATAATATCAAACACAGAAATCTTAAAAGTTGCAAAAAATGGCAAGTAGTAAAAGCTCTAAAATCACGATTACAGTTGAACTAGATGAAGATCAAAAGCCGGAAAATATAATCTGGCAAGCAGACGCACCGCCACAAGAGGGGAAGTCTCAACAGGCGAAGGCTATGTTTCTATCCCTTTTCGACGGTGAGGCGAAAGACACTATGAAGTTGGATTTGTGGACCAAGGATTTTCAGCTTGCTGAAATGGATAGATTTGTATTTCACTCTCTTCGCGCCATGGCTGATGCATATTTAAAAGGGACAAATAATAAGGAGTTGGCAAACGATATGCAAAAGTTCGCACATTATTTTGCAGAGGAAACGGAAATAATCCCCAAACAAGACTAGCTGGGAAAAGACCGCAATAGACAGTTCATCAATTGATTCGGTATCTAAATATGTATAGAGGTAGTTTTCAGTAGCTTTTCAAGCCGAATGAATGAAAAGTTACGGCTTCAGAGGAAGATAATTTTGGTAGTATTAAAGAAATTTTCTGCTTCTATATGCGGATTAAGCGAGGAGTTTGAATCTGTAATGCGCTCAATTAGAATGCTTTAAATATCATATTAAATAAAACTATAATATAGGATACCATTTTTATCTACATATTAAACAAAAAAAATATTTTACATTTCGTCCTTTATTCTTATCTTAGCGGCTGAATTAGTTCTATTATAATGCGAATAAGACCAAACCAGCATTAAACTAGAATCGGTTCTAAAAGAGAATTAAAGACTTTGGCCCTTTGCGGGGTCATAAATTGTTGAACCAACTAAACCAAAATCTCATGATTAAACCAAGCTTAAAGAAAAGCGCGTTGCAAACATTGGGCGTTTCCGCCTTGTTTGTTTTTGCTTTCGTTTTCTTCGGTGTGAATAACATTCACGCCCAAACAGCAAGTATTGCTGAACAAGTTAATAGCGTAGATCGCGATTATGCCGAGCAGTTCGAGGCAGAAGCTAATCTCGAAATCCAAAGTGTTCGCAATGATGCTAACATGGATCAGGACGAAAAAACAGTTCGGATCAAATTGCTTATGTCTGCTGTAGAGAATGTTGAAAATGGTTTTTTAATCGAAGCTGCATTTGACACTTCTTACAAAACATTATTGTCTAAAGTCAATCAGCATGCACCAGATGTAGACCTTAAAAACATATTATTAGAATACAAGAATCAGTTTAGCTAATTCTTGTTTTCTGATTTTTTTCAATCCAATAAACCTTAAACCAATACGATCTTATGAAGAATAAGAAATTTACTCAATTACTGACACTGGCTTTTGCCTTTTTGGCAATGTTCAGTGTTCAGTCCGTCAAAGCACAGGTTGTTACCTGTACTTCTACCGGTGAAACAATTACTATTAATACAGGTGATGATGCCTTTGCAGGAGAAGTCGGATGGGAGCTTTATAATACGACAACTGGTGAAGTTGTCGCATATGAGCGAACTGGCTTTCCTTTAGGTGCCAATC
>JAWLFI010000213.1:0-4095 GCA_041685645.1 Saprospiraceae bacterium
GCCAGATCGGGTTCTTGCATCGGCAGAGTACCCAAACCGGCAAATCGGGTCGGATATCTTCGAATGACGTCCGCAATGTGATCGTTGAAGAAGCGGGAAGTATCGTGAGCGTGCTGCCCCGTTGCCCAGTAGTGAAACAATACGGGAATGGGTGAGAGTACCTGCACATCAACACCGGATTCTCCGCAATCCTTGAGTCGCGATTCCGGTGACCAGCAGTTGTCCTGTACTTCCCTAAAGAACTCGTCATCAATCATCATCTTTGCACAACAAGGCTTGTGATGCTCTAAATAAATGAATCCACCATAACCAAAGGAATCAGCCCATTTAGGGATGTTTTTTGGCATAATATGGGTGTGAATATCTATCTTGAAAAATTGCGATGGTGTCTTTGAATTCATAGGCTAATACTTGATGCAAATATTTTTTGGTTCCGTAAAAAAATTGAGGGCCATATTTCCTCCCTCGCGTCCGATTCCACTTTGTTTCATTCCGCCAAAAGGCGTGCGTAGGTCTCTGTTCAACCAGGTATTGACCCAGATAACCCCCGCTTCTATTTTCTCGGCTACCCGATGGGCGCGACTCAAATGACTCGTCCAAATGGTAGCCGAAAGGCCATATTGAACATCGTTGGCCAGTGAAATGGCCTCTTCTTCAGTTTCAAACTTTTGAAGGGTAACGACAGGACCGAAAATCTCTTCTTGATTGGTTCTGCAGTGCTGAGACAAGCCCTCGATTACCGTGGGCTCAATAAAGTACCCCTGGCTACACCTTCCTTTCGGATGAATAACATTTCCTCCCGTAAGAATCGTGCCGCCTTCGCCCCGGGCTATCCTAATATGTGATTGTATCTTTTCAAAATGCGCCTGAGAAACAATGGCTCCCATGAAAGTATCTACCTCTTTGGGATCGCCTACTTTTAAGGTGCGCACCTTATCGACAAAGTCTTTTTTAAACCGTTCATAAATGGAGGCCTGTACGAGAATTCTGGAGCCACATAAACAGATTTCTCCCTGATTGGCAAAACTCGACCTGACGCTGGTGTTGAGCATATCTTCATAGGGGGCATCTTCAAAGATAATATTAGGGTTTTTTCCTCCCAGTTCCAAAGAAAGCTTTTTAAATTTGGGAGCTGCCGTTGCTGCGATTTTCTTCCCCGTCTCCGTTCCACCGGTAAAGGAAATTGCCTGGATGTCAGGATGCTCTACCAGCGCTTGTCCTACCTCATGACCGAAGCCGTGAACGATATTGAGTACGCCCGGAGGCAGACCCGCCTTTTGACACACTTCTCCCAGCATCCAGGCGGTGTAAGGCGTCACTTCAGAAGGTTTTGCGACGACGGTATTCCCACTGGCCAACGCCGGTGCAATTTTCCACGTCAACAGGTAAATGGGCAAATTCCAGGGCGAAATACATGCCACGGGACCCAAAGCTTGTCGCAATGTGTAGTTTAGTGTGCCTGGCAGGGAGTGTGATTGCGATTCTTGTCCGATGATTAACTGGGCAAAAAACTTGAAATTATTCACTGCCCGGGGGATATCGATCGATTGGGCCAATTGTACTGATTTTCCCGTGTCTCTGGATTCAGCTTCGACAAAGTCAGACATTTTGCGTTCTAGTTCGCGCGCAATGGCATGTAGATACTCACTTCGGTCCCCGGGTGTCAGGGATGACCAGCCCGGGAAGGCCTTTCTCGCGGCCTTTACCGCAAGTTCAACGTCTTCCGGGCCACCGCGGGTCACATCAGCATAAGCTTCTGCAGTTGCGGGCTCGATCAGAGGGAATGTCTTTCCTGACTGTGCAGCCTGGAATCGTCCATCGATGAAGTGATTGAGTTGTGTCATGAGGCTGAGGGTTGAATCGTGAAGTAAAAGCCTAATTCCTTCTTGAGATTATCCGGGAGTGGAGGTAGTTCTGATCGGGGAATCAGAAGTGTGGATATCCGATGTAAATCTGTAAATATCTGATGCTGATGAGCAGTTTCTTTCAAATAATCATGCCCGGAAGATCCGCCGGTACCCGTCTTGCGCCCCAACATGCGCAGCACCATCTGGGCGTGCCTGTAACGCCAATTGGTGAAAATTTCGTCAATATCCATCAATCGAGCAAGTAAAAGTTGTGGCATGTGTAGAATGGGCTCTTCCTGATATAAGCGAATTAATAAGGCGGCAATAGTGGCTTCATAGGATAAGGTCCACTCTCCCTTTTCGCGCAGTTCGCGATGTACCTTCGGATTTAAAATCTTATCAAAATACTCTTGAGTCTTCTCAATCATTTGAATCCGATTTTGCCTCGAGTCCTCTTCCAGGTATTCGCTCTCCCGGATCTCCTTCAGTTCTTTGGTATGCATCGCCTCCACCGACTTTTTGAATTGCTCGATAAAGTTAAAGCCTTTGAACTTCAAGAAAGGGGTGCGCTCTAACCATTTTTCTACCCAATCAATCAGAGAACCCTGATCCTGTATATCGAATAATTCCTGTTTTTTCTCCTCATCAAATACCGTATGATACGGTTTCTCGTTGTATGTCATGCGTTGTTCTTCCTTCAGTCCCAATAGGATTTCTATTTTTCTGAATTGAAGGCTTTGAAATCCCGAAGCAGGAAAAAGATAGGACCTGAAATCTAAAAAATCCAACGGTGTCATAGTTTCCAGTACGCTTATTTGCTCAATGAGCAACGATTGAATTTTAATCACTCGATCCAACCTTGCAACGGCCTGAAAAATACTTCTTTCATCGATGGCATCAGTCATGAAATCGTTCCGAATGGCAGTGAGTTCATGAATGATTTGTTTAAACCATAATTCGTAGGCCTGATGCACGATAATAAACAGCATTTCATCATGAGCGGGAACCCCCACGGCCTCGGAACGAAGCTTTTGTGCGTTGAGTATTTCGTCTAATTTCAGGTAATCGTTATAATGGACAGAGGTGTACTTATGTGGCATCTTCTATGTTTTGTATGATTGTGGATGGAATGTACAAAAAAGATCGGAAAAAAGGATAAAAAAAAGAGGTCGACTCAGTCCGGAAAATAAATATAAGACTGTTTTGGGAATCAAAAACTAAAGCCGACCTCCTGTAAGGGATTTCTAAATTAGGGGATATAATTGATAAAGAGGAATGTTTTCTGTTTCTCGACTCGCTTTTTCTACATTGTTTGCTTTCTCTCCTACTAAAATGATTTTCAGCACCGTATATTAGCCCATATGAAGGAAGCTTATGCTAGATTGGAGTGGTTACTGGAAGATCGAAACCGAATTTGGCTGCATGTTTTGTTCTGGATTTTTATTTATCTCGATGAATTATTAGGCATTTTTGGCGTGACTCATCAAAGTGAGGCCTCCCTCTGGCTGATTGCAGCATTGTTCATTACCGACGCATTGACCGTTTACTTCAATCTCTATCTGCTCATTGGCACTTACCTCATCGTCGGCAAGGTATGGATGTACCTGGCCTTTACCGCTATTACCATCTTCCTTAACATAGAATTCAGTTTTTTACTTCGCTATAATTTTTTTGAAAATGACCTGACCAATTTACCCGACAATTCAGTCGTGAGCCAATTGATTTCTGATTTTGCTTACACCACATTTATGTTGGGCACAGCAATAGGCGCGCATATGCTGATTCGCAATGTGCGCAATCAAAAGCGAATCCGAATCCTGGAAACGGAAAAGTTATCCACCGAACTCAAGTTTCTCAAAAATCAAATCAACCCTCACTTTTTGTTTAATTCCCTCAATAATATTTACGTCCTTACCCGAAAGCGTCCGGACGAAGCCAGCGAATCTGTCTTGTTGCTCTCAGATTTACTCAGATATCAATTATACGATTGCGCTAAAGATCAAGTCCTGCTCAAAAACGAAATTCAGTATTTGCAAAACTATCTGGAACTCGAGCGACTGCGCCGCTCCGGAGCTGATATTCAGTATTCATTTACAGGGGAAGATCCCGGACATATTGAAATTGCTCCATTTATTTTTATTCCATTTGTTGAGAATGCAGTCAAACATGGAACGGTTTTGGACAATAAAGTATTTATAAAAATTCGTTTTCATCTCAACAAAGAAAAGAAGTTGCAATTCAAGATAAG
>JAWLFI010000039.1:0-16809 GCA_041685645.1 Saprospiraceae bacterium
ACCGTCTGCCACTATTCTTTTTTGTTCAAGGGCTGTTAGGTATTGATCCAGTACTTCTTTGGGTAAATCGGGTTGACCTCCCACTGTGCATCTGAAACCCAATTTTTCCAAAAGCTCAATTTTCCGGATACCGGAGCGGCCGGCCTTCAAGGCGGATAGAAAGTTTTCTTTTCCCACGCCGTTTGGAGCTATAATGCCAAGGCCTGTAATTACAATTCGGTCTTCGTCCCCTTTAATATCCATTTTCCTTTGACTTCAACATACCGGATAGAGTGCCCACGGCGATCCAGTCACCGCTTTCGTTTTTCATTTCTACCTGCACCTTAAGTTTTCCCATCCGGTAAAATATTTTTTCTGCCTTAACAAAAACTGATGTTCCACGTGGAACCGTTCGGTGAAATTTCACATCGCTATCTGTCAAAGCTACAAGAGATAAATTGTCCGACAATCTTTCTCTTTCGAGATACATGCCTAATCCCATCAATCCAATTTGGGCCATACATTCGATTAAAATTACGCCCGGCGTTACCGGAAAGTCTATGAAGTGATGTGCGTAAAAAAATTCGTCTTCTCTGAAGCGATAGTGCCCTTTCACAAGCGATTCGTCCATCTCCGAGAAACCATCGACAAAAAGAAATCCCGGTCCATATGGTAAGGCGTTTATAAAGTGTTTGTACTTCTCCATAACTAAATATTGTGCTCTCCACCATCAACGGGCAGTATCACTCCATTGATCCAATCCGCCTCGGGACGACAAAGCAGGTCTACCACCTGAGCGACGTCATGCGCCTGAGTCATACGTCCGGCAGGATTGTGTCTTTCAGTCCATTTTCGAAGGTCTTCATGACCCGGTATCATTCTCAATGAAGAAGTGTCCGTTATCCCCGCCTGTATCACATTGGACCGAATCCCCTCCGGACCCCATTCTACAGCCATAGAGCGACTGATGCTCTCCATGGCATTTTTCGCTGCACTCACAGCAGCATAATGAGGCCAAACTCTTAGATTTCCTGCACTGGTAAAAGCGAGAACCCGACTTCCGTTGACGAGCAGTTGTTGGTTTTTGAGAGCGCGTGCCCAATGGTACAGGTTCAGGCCCATCGCGTCCATAGTAATACTTAAATCGCTATTGCTGAGGCTAGCATCCCCCGACATCGACTTTAAACTTCCTTTACTCAGAGAGTGTAGCATCACCTTTACTTGTTCGCCGGCTTTCATGTTCTCTTTCAGCTCCTCTATAACTCTACTTCTATGTTTTTCTTTCAAGGCGTCGACGTTCCATCGCATGAGTTTTACCTCTTCGTCGGCTAATGCCTCCCAATGAGGCTCCCATTCGCGCAGATATGCCTTCCGATCCCTATGCACGACCGCCAGGTTCATTCCCTGTCGGGCCAACTGAACTGCACTGGCCCAACCCAGACCAGAGGAGCCACCAATAATCAGTGCCCAAAATCCCCGATTTCTATATTCGCCCTTTACTGCCATTCCAATAATATTCGTTGCGCTGTAAAACCAGGGCCAAAACTCAGCATTAATCCTTTTTCCCGGGACTTCCTGGGTTCCTGAAGAAATTGATGCAAAACAAACAACACCGTCGCGCTGGACATATTGCCATATTGACGAAGAACCTCTTTGGTGTGTTCTATATTTTTTCCCCATTGGCTAAAAAGGTCCTCCACTAAACGCACGATTTTCTTGCCCCCCGGATGGAAAATTAAATGGTCTATATCCTGAATTTTCAAGCTGTGATTCTCAAGAAAGGGATGAATGATATCCTCAAACTCCGCAGCTATTTTTTCAGGTACTTCAACATCCAAAACCATTTGAAACCCGCTATTTACCACTTCAAAGCCCATCATTTCGGTTTCGTTGTAAAAATGATACATCGCGCTGCCAAGAATGGCAGGGCCTGAGTCTTCCAGATGTGAGCTCAAGATCACTGCAGCGGCACCATCTCCAAAAATAGCAGCACTCACCATATTCGTCATGGAAAAATCTGTTCTTTGAAAAGTCGCTGATGGTGCTTCAACAGCCACAACAGCCGCTTTTTTGTTCGGATTCGCTTTTAGAAACTGCTCTGCATAAATCAAGCCGGAGACTCCGCCAACACAGCCCATTTCTGTAACTGGGAGCCTAACGATATCCGGCGATAGTCTCAGGCGATTAATCAAATAAGCATCGACTGAAGGAATCATAAAACCCGTACAACTCACGGTTATAATATAATCCAACTCTTCGGGTGCCGTGTTTGCATCGTCCAGAGCCTTTCTCAAGACATCTTCAGACAGACTCTTCGCCGCTGAGACGTATTTGCGGTTTTTCTCTTCAAAGCTCATGGGACGAAAAACGTCTTCGGCCGGCATGATGGCATATCGTCGATCTACCTGAGCATATTTAAAAATTCGCATCACTTTTTGTCGAAATCGCTCATCCTGTCCTTTCAGGAAGCCCTCCAGGTAGACCAGAATTTCCTCTGTGCTCTTTGTATAAGTCGGCAGGGCTGTTGCCGTGCCAATAATGGTTGGTGGATGTGACTTCATTTACTATTCTTTACTATATCCGGGCCTCGGGACCGTTTCTAACTCACTTTAAGCCAATTTTCTTCTTGAATATAAGGCTTTTCGCACTAGCTATCGCATATTTACTCATTAACTTTCTATGCACTCTTCTTGTGGCCTACGAGTAAATAGCGAAAAGCCCAGGCCCACTTCAAACTTATTATCTCATAATCGCTTTTCCTAAATACAGCTTCGAGCTCTTCCGGAAGAAAACCCTTTTGAATTGACAACAGACCATCTGCTCTCGCCATATCGGAGAACTGAAACCAACGCGTGGCTATTGAGAATAAACGATAGGCCCATTTCTGCCTGTGTAGGTCATTTACAATAATATTAGAAATTCCGGATCGGCTACAATAATTCAGTAAGCTTACAATCTCTTCGTCGGAGAAATGGTGCCAAATTAAAGAGAAATATGCCGTATCAAAACCGCTTAAATCCAACTTTGTGTCAAATATATCTCCCTGATAGCACTTAATATTTGGCAAGTGTGCTGTTTGTTCTTTAGCATACTCTACGGCAGCAGCATTGGCATCTACCCCAACGACATCCATTTCTCTTCCTGTTGATTGAGCCCAGGAATGAATGGACAGCAAGCTGTCTCCGCCTCCGCACCCCACATCAATGACTCTGCGGGGAAAGTGACCCGAATTGGCCAACAGGCTAAAGGCGCGCATCGTGCTGGCATGCCCCCCCAGCAATCGGTGCACCCGGGATAAGTCTTTTAAGGTATTTTCCAACACCGGGCCCGAAAGATTTAAATCATCCATTTCTTCTTCTGCTCTAGATCTTACTTTCCAGTTCATGTTATTCAGTTTTGGCTTTTCCGTGAGTGGCTCGAATCACAGGGTGCAACATGGACGGCCAATAGCGAAGCAGGCGGGCAGCCCAATTAGCCATCCGGTGGTGTTGAAATAAGGTGTGAATGTATCGTCCATACCACATTCGCCTTCCAAAACTCTTTTCCCAGGAGGCTTGATATCGAGAGGTCAATTCTGCCCTGGAGCTCTGATTTTGAAGGGCATAAATAACCGCTTCTCCCAGGATTTGCCCACTCCGTAAGGCCATGGCCATACCATTGCCACTGGCGGGAGGAATCATCGCAGCGGCATCACCGGCTGGACAAATATCCATTTCCGACCATGGCTTTCGGCCCAACTGAAAATTCGCAACGGCCATGGGCCGCTTCCACATCGCCTCTCCTTCAGTAAGTAAAGAATGCATCCATGGATTGCCATACAGTAGCTCACGCTCGACGTTTTCGGTGCTTTTGTATTTTGAAAACACATCTTGCCGCAACATATAGGCGACGTCCACCCATCCATTATCGACCAATACAGCTCCACCATATCCGCCTTCGAAAGCATGCAGGGACACTAAGTCTTCGGGAAAGTCAAGCCGATAATACTGCTTGAAGCCCACGTAATTTTCCTCATATTCAGCATTTATATTTTTATGATAAGATGCCTGACCCTTCCCATGACAGCCCAATACCCATCGACCGGTAAAATCGCCAGCGTTGGTTTCAATTTCATAATAATCTCCGCGGTCCTGAACAGAGGTTACTTTCGTTTCCAGCTGAACGACCACTCCCAGCTCCAGAGCTCTTAGGTAGAGCGCACCATCCAGTGTATATCGACTCATACCCACTCCTCCGAGGGGCAGATGAGTTTCCACTACTGTACCATCACCGGAGGACAAGATCACGCGATCTACGATGGGTCGGACCGGTAGTATTACCTCCCATTCATCCAACAGTGGAAGCACTTCTGCTGATAAATACTCGCCACAGACTCTGTGCCTTGGAAGTCTTCCTTTCTCCAGTAGTAAAACATCGCGTCCCTCTCTTCGCAAGGTGATTGCAGCTGCCCATCCCGCTAGACCACCGCCAATAATTACACTGTCGTACATACTCCTAAGATAAGAGTACTTTAGTAAAACAACCTACCGAGCGAATAATAATACATTCATTTTTTCTCTTCGAATAAAAAATCAAACCTATTTTACATTTTATAATAATCTTAGCAAGGCGAAGGGGTAGGAATAAAATGATTTCATTTCGAAGGTCTATTTTCTTGAATTTTTTTCTTTTGCGTGAGGGGTGGGAGGGGCCGGAGCCGGCCATTGTCCGGCGAACGGGTCCAGCTGAGGGCTTGCCCAACAGCTGGACGGAACCCCCGGACGACCCGACCCCCAACGGATTCCTGAGCGACGCCGAAGGTCCGTTGGGGGGCACGCCCAAAAACATTATAAAACAATATACCACTGCAAAAGGAACCAAAAACTGTTGCGGTTGGGGGAAGAGAGTAGGCGCTCCCAACGATAATCAATACCGGCCTCAACTTTATTGCTATCCGTGAGCGCATAACCGAGGACGGGGATGAAGCGAATTTCGTGAGTGAGCATCTTACCCTGGAAATTAAGTAAATGCTCGATTCCGCCTTTGAAATAAAATTCTCTGGGGTCCAATACGCTACCCTCTAGGGGAATATCTATAGCTGCGCGATTTCTTAAACGGAATAGTACCGGTTCATCGGGATAAAAGGTTTGATCCATAACGTAGCGATGGGCCCAGCGATAATTCCTTTTCCTATATACAAATGTGTATTGTTGGCGCAGGCGATGAATCCATTGTTGGTCTTTGATGCGAGCCATATAACCGCCTGCTAAAAAATGTCCTATACGCAATCGATGGGAGGCAAAAAGTCCAATATCGGTGCGATCCGTTTTCCAAATGTTCGATTCTTTAGTGCCCATAAAGTCGTCCAAATGGTTGATCGCGCGATGTTCTAGATTGAGGTTAACATTCCAGTCGGGATGGATGTTGCGCGTAATATTTACAGCGGGCAGCACGCCGATTCGCAGGCTTGCCTGTGCAGAGAGTTGAAGGATTCCAAAAATCAATATGAGGCCAGTATAAACGTTTCTCAAAATTCTAAATTGTCAGTGTTTCGGAGCAAAATTCGTTTTCTTTCAACGATTTGTCCCTCAACATCGAATAGAAATTCATAGAGTTTATAGCTGCTGTCTTTTTTTCCCTGAAAAACAATTTCGTAGTGAGTTTCAATGTCGTCGCTATCTCCGTCATCATTCAAAAACGCTATCATAGCGTCGGGGTCATCTATAAATTGTTTTTGAATTTTTTCCAATTTAAGCTTTTCAAACTCTTCTTCGAGTTCATCCAGGATTTCTTCGGCTACTTCTTCGGGAATTTGTCTCCATTTCATTAGGCGCTCCACATCGACTAAATCGCCCTCAGTAGAAAACTTAATACTGTAGCGATCTCCAAGTCTTTTCATTTTCACCTCTATAAATTTTCCATCGAGGTTTTCTTCGCTATACCATTTTTCTTTCGATGTATGACCTAAGCTCTCTATGAAATTCAATGCTTTTTCGGGAACTTCTTCTCTATCTATTCGGGATTCTTTTTCAACCTTCACTTGAGCATAACTGGAGAAGCTTCCGAAGAAGCTCGAGAAAAGAATAAGTAGTATGAAATGCCGCATCATCGTGTGTATAAGTAATACAAAACTATTAATCTTCTAACACAACACCAATAATACTAGTTCCCCGGGCTGTGAACTGTAAATACCCGGCTAACATTAAAACCAAAATGTATGCCTCCTCCGGTCCAGTCCCCGGTGGTTTCTGTAATGAAGCCTTTTTCTATCATCGATGTAGAGTTGGTAAAATGCAGTTGGAATACATGGCCTCCGGTTTCTATATCCACACCTATGGACAAGGAGTTCTTGTACCCCTCCGAAAGTTGATTGGGAGCTACATAGATGTATTCTGTATTTAAGGCAATGCGTTTGGTCAATTTCAAGCGAGCAGCTGTGGCCAGAGCAAAAACATCGTGGGCTTCGGCTTCTGTTTCTACCAGGTTTCTATGAACAAGGGTAGGGCTCAATTGTAAGCTAAAGGATTCACTGAATTTCCGTCCTACAATGATTTGATGAGTATAATAGAGCCGGGAAGTAAAGTAATTTTCTCTTGCCGGATCGGGCCAGCGGGTTCCCTTTACTGCCATACTGCTGAACAGCGCCAGGGTGACCGGCATAACCTTTGCTCCGCTGCTTTGTCGCAGGACTCTGTACTTTAAAAACCCATCGTATGTTTTTTCAAAGCTACTCCGCCCAAAACCCACCATAAAGTTTTCTGTTACTCCATAATCTGCTCCGATGCGAATACTCGCTGCATCCAGGCCAAACATTTCGTACCACCCTGAGTTGATCATGCCGAAGCGATGAGAAATTTTGATGTCCAACACTCCGTGTGAAGTGTTTTCCAGGGAGTGTAAATTGATGACCCGGTTGGCTTTAAAACTGGCTATGGCGTAATCTGTCGTTTCTTCCTCTTCTCCCAGCAGAGATAAGAGGTCGTCCTGTCCCTGTGCTGTAGAGATCAAAACAAAGGCTAAACTCAATAGAATGAGAATCTTATGCATAGCTGTAATTACTTGAGGGGTTCTAAATCTCCCAATACGGTGATTTCAACAGTTTTAGCGATATTATCGCGAACTACTGCAGGGATATCAATATCATAATCCTTCACTGCAACACTAAATTTGGACTTGACTTGAATACCCTCCCCCTTTATAACAATAGTACCCGGCGCCGAAATTTCATTTTCTACCCCGTGAATGGTGAGTTTTCCCTCTACCTTAACTTCATACTCCCCATTCTTCGTGTAGTCTATTGTTTCGGGATCGACAATTTTTCCTTTGAAGGTAGCTTTGGGAAATTTGTGACTTTCCATATAGTTCTCATTGAAGTGTTCCTGCATTAACGCCTTGTCAAATTGAAAGGCCTTAATCAAAACAGCAAACTCCATTTGCTGGCTTTCGAAATCAATCACACAAGTTCCCGCTCCGTTCTCAGCTTCAATTTTTTCCAGCGGGGCTTCGCTAAAAAAGGAAATTTTTGCCTCCCTGGTGAAGTACTTTTGGGCCTGCATGTCGATCGAAAGAAAAAGGATAAGGCTCAAAAGGGTGCATAAAATAGTTATCGTTTTCATCTTATTGTTGTTTTTTGTTGTTTAGTAAAATACATCTCACCAGAACAACATCCATTAACTTTCCCGTACATATGCCGCGAACGTGAATGACATCTCCCTCTGATGGAATCTCTTTCAGTGCTCCTGCTTCAAACTCGCAGATGACTCCTCCCATCATATGAGAGGTTTCCAATTGCACTATTGACTTATCACTTTCAATATTTATCTTTTTCACTGTGCCTTCCACATCGATGACTTCATCGAGAAACTTTTCGTTAGCCTCGCTTTCATTTTCATCAAATACGGTATAGATTTCTTCGGCACTCATTTCAGCTTTGGCTGTAGAATGCAATAAGTCTGCGTGAGGTTTGAAGTATTGCTGATAAGCAATCCCGCCTCCCACAATTCCCGCGAGGATCAATCCCAATAATATCCATTTCCAAGTTTTCATATTCGTTTAATTTTGAGGATAGCCGGCATCAATCCAGGCTTCAATTTGTGATATTTGACAATCTGAGAGTTTTGGATTTCCCTGCGGCATGGGAGAATATCCCTCCTCGTGACGAATGGCTCCCAGTAAGCGACCGTCTTCTACCCGCAGTACAACTTGTTCGTATGTTTCTAATTTGATGTTGCCAAAGTTGCTGGCCGCGTTGTGGCAAATCATGCAACTGTTGTCCAAAATCAGTCGAACCTCGTCCGAATATTGAACGGATTCCGTTTCACACTCCAATCCGGCGTACAGGGTTTCCTCCACATCGTAATAACAAGCGGAGAAACACCCGATGGGAATCAGAAAAAACAAGATGTTTCGCATGTTGCTAATTATTTGGGAACCCGGCATCGATCCAGGTTTCGATTTGTTGAATGTAGCAGTCGTCTATTTGAGTTCCTCCAAAAGGCATATTGATGTAATCCGGGCTCCAACTTACCGCTCCCAATAATCGACCATTTTCAGCTACAATTGCCACCTGTTGGTAATTATCCAGCCGCACGCCACCGGAGACCGTGCTTTCGCTATGACAAGAAATACAGCCCTCTTCAAGGATAGAAACAATCTCCTCGCTATAGGTCACCATCTCCAGATCACAATCTTCTTCTTCGAAATCACATGTTTCATTGGTCGCACCCTGTAAAATCCATTCCGCTATCGTATTAATATCTTCGCTGGATAATCGGCTGGCCGGAGGTGGTGGCATCCTGTCGTCCTCATCATCCTCCGTCAGTACTTCATACAAGTCGCTATTATCCAGGCGAAAAGCCTCCACTATATCCGAGTTCATAACATTCTCATAATTCGTCAAAATGACATCATCCTGAGCGCTGGCCTCGTTGTGGCAGCCACTAAAAGCACAATTCGTTTGAAAAAGGGGTAAAATATCTCTTTCAAAATAAACGACCTCCGGATCACAGGGATCTTCGGTAATTGTGGTATCCATATCCATGGTATCTACCTCATCCATATCATCATCCATGGGATAAAGCGGATCGTGGACACAAGAGCCCATTGAGAAAGTGATGATAGCCGCTATGACAAACCCACCAAAAAACAATATCTGTTTCATATTCAGCTATTATAGGGCAAAACTAATTCTAATTTGTTATATATTAGTCTCAGTTGAGGTGAATGGGAATAATTTCTTTTGAATGAGGGTATAGGGAAATATATCATTGAAATTATTACTTTCCCACACTGATCTCTGCCCTGGATATGCGAATCGACCATTCTTTCGTTATGGAAGCAAAAGAGTCTATTATGAAGGTTTCTCTGATTATCTCCCGATGGATGCTCCTGTTGCTGTTTGCCAGCGCGTTAACCCCCTCAATCATCGCCCAATCCAAAGGATCTATCTTATCCTTTCAGGGAGAAGTTGTTTTTCTATCTGATGCGCCACAGGAAAAAATTAGCGCGCGCTCCGATGAGCTCAGGGGAATGATAGATACTTTACGCAATACTTTTGCCTTTCAAATTCCCGCGAAGAGTTTTGAAGGCTTTAACTCCGATCTTCAACGCCAACATTTCAATGAGAACTACATGGAATCTCACCGCTATCCCAATATCAGTTATTCGGGAAAGATTTTAGGGGAAATCGACTACGATCAAATAGGTACCTATGATGTAAAAACGAAAGGAAATTTTAGTATCCATGGACGAGAACAGGAAGAAATCATCAGCAATCAGGTCATCGTTTCAGAAAACGAAATTAGGATTGAGTCCACTTTTAATATTCGCTTATCCCAATATGATATTCGCATCCCCAGAATTGTAGAAAAGAAAATTTCCCCGGAAATTGAGATTCAATTAACGGTCACAAATACAAAAGCTACTTGAAGTATTTTCTAGTTTTCTCCCTATGCTATTTCTTCTCTTCTTCACTCGCGGCGCAGTTTTCAGCTTCTGTGAGTTATGAGGGGCCTCGTGAACTACGCAATGCTAAAATAATAGCATCACAAAAACAAAAAGCCGGGCTGTATCACCTCCTGACAGATCGGGGCCTTTTTTCTTTCGATGGACGCCGATGGGAACAATTTCAGCGGGAAGCGCCACAAAATAACGTGGCTACCGCCATTCTCCCCTATCAGGAGGAGTATTTAGTAGGATTTGAGGACGGCACTCTTTCGCTGTTTAACGGCCGCGTTTTCACTCCCTTTCCCCAGGCGACTGACAGTATAAGTTCACCCATACGACAATTACAGCGCGATCGACAAGGCAACTTATACGTAGGTACTTATGGGCAGGGAGTGTTTCGTTTGGATCCCGATGGACAATGGTTATCAATCGATGTTGAGCAAGGGCTGTTCAGCGATGATATCTACGACATCTTCCTGTGGAAAAATCATCAATTAGGCATTGCCACTGACCGGGGCATTCAAATTGTCGACAATGAAACCTTTGCCAACACTTCAAACCCCAGCAATATTCCTTCCTTCTTGAATAATCACATTATTACCCGGTGTATAGGAGATAGCGAAAATGATCTCATCTGGGCGGTCGATTACGATGGCTTACTTTATCAAATCAATGCGAAAGATACAAGTACAACTAAAATTTACGAGTCCCCAACAGCTATTACAGAGCTGCGCTTGCTGTCCGATGAGCGAATCTTTTTCTCCAATCAAAGGGATTTGTTTTTCTATAATGCCGCAACTCATGAAAACACCCGAGTTTCTCTTAAAAATGCTCCTGAGGACATTCTCAGCTGTCTCATCGATGAACGCGATAGAATTTGGCTGCAAAGTCGCTCGAATGCACTGACTGTAGTTCATCCCGGAATCTTAGTTTATTCCACGCCCGTTGCACCCATCCAATCCGTATCTATTGTTGATACTCTGGCATATCTGGGTACGGATGACGGTCTCGTCATCTTTGATGTAAAGAATCAAAGAATATTGGATCGCCTGTTACCGGGCATTAATTTTCTGCATCTCCAATGGCAGAGTCAAAAAAATCAGCTGTACTGTGCCAGTTTTGGAGACGGTCTTTACGTGTATTCGCCCGAGGAAGGAAAGATTCAAAACATCTCCCAAAGCGATGGCCTAATCAATAATAGCGTTCTTTCTATTAGAGTTCTGGATTCCATCCTATTAGCTTCTACTCTAGGCGGTCTGTCCGTCATTCACCAAAATAGATTAGAAGTACTCCCCAAACACTTTCCCAATATTCCCCAATCACAATACATCTACGATGCTGAAATAGATGCGGCGGGATCGCTATGGTTAGCTAAAGATGGCAGAGGGGCTATTGTTATAGATTCCTCTGGTGAGCAGCAAAGCTATTTAGAAGGCCAAACGGTGTATAAAATACAAAAAGTGAAAGATCGCATCTACCTCTGCACTGCTGACGAAGGAATTCACATATACCATTCAAAAGACAAGCGCTGGGATAGTCTTTATCACAACAAACCCTGTATAAGCATACTGTCCGATTCTCTGGGGTATCTCTATTTTTTTATGGACAATGAAATCATCATTCATCATCCCGACAGTAACCAACAAGCCCCACTAGAAAGTCTATTCATCCCTTCCAATGAGAATTTATTTACCCACGCCAATTACAGAGACGACGCGGGCAATCTATGGTGGGCTAACGACAGTGTACTCTACCGATATCAACCCAAGGATAAGCAACAATTGCAACCCCATCTACGCATTCATCAAATTTTCCTGGGATCAAAGGAAATCGGTGACAATCCTTCGCATTCTGTCTCCTATAATAATAATACACTAAAAATAGAATACACGGGCTTGTGGAACTCAGATCCTTCAGCTGTGAGATATCGATACAAAATCAAAAACTACGATACAGATTGGATCGTGACACGAGATCAAAGTATAATTTATCCCAAACTTCCACCCGGCGAGTACTCCTTTATTTTGCAGGCCGATATCAATAATGACTTTTCTTCCCCCACAGAATATCGCATGGGATTTACCATCACACCTCCTTTCTGGCAAAGACCCCTTTTTATAATAGCAATAAGCATCTTATCCATCATTCTGATTTACCTTATAGTAAAAAATATTATCGCACGAAATAGAAAAATAGATCAATGGCAATCCGCGCATATCAGAAGTGAGTTAGAGTTGATCAAAAATCAGATCAATCCCCATTTCTTGTTTAACAATTTCAATACCCTACTCAATATTGTAGAAGAACAACCGGACGAGGCGCCAGAATACATCGAACATTTATCCGATTTCTATCGCAATATGCTCCTTTACAGAAAACAACAAGTCATTCCCTTAGAACAGGAATTAAAAATAATAGACAGATACATTTTCTTATTGAAAAAGCGATTTGAGAAAGGCCTGGAGTTTTCTCTGCCCGAGCAGTATCCACCCCATTCTATGATCGTTCCCCTCAGCTTGCAAATGCTGATTGAAAATGCCATAAAACACAATGTAATATCTGTTGATTCTCCCCTGCATATTCGCATCGAGATAGTGGAAAATAAAATCGTCGTGATCAACAATTTACAACAGAAAAAGGACGTGCCGGTATCCACTCACTTTGGTCTTGAATCATTGCAAAAACAATACGAAAGCCAAACAAAACAAGCTGTGCATTGGGAAGAAAAACAAGATTTTTTTATTGTCTCCCTCCCCTTAATTCAAAAAGACAAGAAATGAAAGTAATTATTGTTGAAGATGAAGCCCCGGCAGCCAGAAGATTGCAGCGCCTCTTGGCCAAAACAGATTACGAGGTGGAGATCGTCGAGGTATTGGGGAGCTTAAAAGAAGCGAAAAACTACTTTTCTACACCAAGGGAAAGTGACTTATTACTGCTCGACATTGCTCTGGGCGATGGCGATAGTTTCCAATTACTTGAAGCCCGGGAAATAGATTTACCCATTATTTTTACAACAGCTTATGACGACCGGGCCATTGATGCTTTTCAATATATGGCCGTAGACTACTTGTTGAAACCCATTAAAATAGCCGAACTAAACAAAGCTCTTAAAAAATACGATCAACATTTTAAAGTGTCAGCGACCACTTCCTCACAAGCGACTCTGGAGGGCCAGCGCCATTTAATCGAAATTGGAGGAAAATTGCGCGTAGTCCCTTATTCTGACGTTGCCTATTATTTTATCTATCACCATATGGTGCATTTGATGACCTTTGAGGGAAAAAAATATCCCGTATCTATGGGCCTGGAAGATGTCATGAAAGACTGTTGCAACGACCAGTATTTTAGAGTAAACCGCCAGATCATTCTTCACTACAAAGCGATATCTAAATTACATAAAGCCAGTAAATCACGCTTGGAAATCGAATTACAACCCGCCCTGCCCATTGACGAGAAAATATTCAGTAGTACATATCGATCCCCGGATTTTAAAAAGTGGCTCAAAGGAATGAAATAGAAGAACCATTATTTAGCCATTTATTCACCTCACTTTCTATTCCCTCTTCTCAGTCATTCAATATATTTTTTTCTTTTGGGCGTCACCCCCGCCCCGGCAGGCGCGGGGGTCGCTACGATCCAGGCTATCGGTCCTGCGCCCTGCCCAATCGTTATTGGGCAGGGCTTGGACCCATCCGCCGGCCGGCGGATGGCCTTCCTCATCGCTGACGCAAATGTCGTGATTCCTCTCTCATGAGCATTCAAAGCTTACCATCCTTTTTACAAAACTCTAAAAGAGGGATATAGTATAAGCGATATAAAAAACAAGTATCACAGCTCCCTCCCATCGATCCAGGACTCTTCTTCTTCCCAACCACATTGCAAGCAGTAAAAAGAGTGTACCACCGATCAAAATGAAAACATCTGTTGTAAATTTAGAGTCATATGAAATGGGATGCACGAAAGAACTAATAGGCAAAATCAACAAAAGGTTGAAAATATTAGATCCTATCACATTCCCAATAGCGATGTCGCTATTTTTCTTTATTGCAGCTACGATAGAGGTGATCAACTCTGGTAGAGATGTTCCGGCAGCGATTATCGTTAGACCTATGATTTTCTGACTCAATCCCAGTTCTGTAGCAATAAAAATACTATTGTCCACAATGAGCTTCCCCCCTAAAATAAGCCCACCTAAGCCCAAGACGATCAAAAGCCATGTCTTACCGAGGGATGTGGTGGAAAAAGACTCAATCTCCACTTCTCCGCTTTTCAAGCTCGTAAACACATAATACAGAAAGAGGAAAAAACCTATCAATAGAATGATACCATCAAAACGGGAAACAAATTGCGATCCCGAGGAAAAAAAATTCGTAGCCAAAAACAGAAAAACCAGAGCGGAAAGAATAGAAATGGGAATTTCCTTCCAAATCGTTGAAGACTGAACGGCAATGGGAAATATGAGAGCAGAAATGCCCAGAATGATAAAGAGGTTGAAATTGTTACTTCCTAAAATATTCCCCAGTACTATTTCAGAATGTCCGCCCCCGGAAGCGATGACATTGACAACTAACTCCGGGGCTGAAGTCCCAAAAGCTACAATAGTTAGACCAATGGCTAAATCTGATACGCGATTTCTCTTAGCCAGAGATGAAGCCCCGTTCACAAGACCATTCGCTCCTACTATCAGAACACCTATACCCACCGCCAGTAAAACAATCGAAAAAAGCATAAATCAATGAATTGAAATGAGAAGTAAAATTTCACCTTTAGCTAAAATACTAGTATCATAACTCGTACTCCTAAATATAAGGACTAAAGAACAAAGCAAAACAGAACGCCGGTTATTATTTTCACTAACATTCAATCATTCATCATTTGCGGATATAGAACTTTGCTTTTAGAATGGCCAACAAGAGTAAGAAGGCTACAAATTGGTGAACGACACCCCAAAAAACAGGTATTTTTCCATAGGATAAAACCACCGTTATCACTCCAAGCGTAAACTGTAGCAAAACAAAAAATCCTATACTCAATGCAATGCTTCGCAAGCGATCATCATAATAGAAGCGATAGATTTTAACAGAGAGAAAGATGGAAACCAAAGCCACGACGTAAGCCATGATCCGATGAGCCATCTGAACGGACGCTTTTACGGCTACTGCCGGCTCGTAATCCAACCAATCTGCGCGCGACAGTAAGGTATTTTGGTTGAGGGCGGCATAAAAGCCATCAGATTCTACAAAAAATGGCCAGTGAGGATGCAACAATCCGGCCCGCATGCCTGCCATCAGTCCCCCCCATAAAAATTGTACCCCTAAAAGAACTAAAAGAGCAATGATCCAGCGGTGCAAAGACAGATTACTTTTGATTCTCTCTCTGGGCGTCTGAACGTAGAGAATCGTCCAATAAATGGCAGATACAGTACAAGCTGCTATGAATAAATGTGTGATGAGATTATAAGCATTGACCCAGGTGCGGTCATCGCTATTCAAACCGCTGGCCACCATGAACCAACCAAAAATACCGGCAGAAGCGGCAAAGAAAAAAATAAGCGCCAGATGTCCCCACAAAGATCGATCTATCCATGATTTAGCCGCAAAAAATATCAGGGGCAGAATGAATACAAATCCCATGAAGCGCGCCCAGAAACGATGAATCCATTCCCAAAAATAGATCCATTGAAACTCGGACATCGACATATCGGAATGCAATCGCTCATACTGAGTTTTGGCGGCCGTTTTGTATTCTTCAAAAGCTTCTTCCCAGGCTTCTTCAGACATCGGTGGAACAACCCCCTCGATGAGTTCCCATTCTGTAATGCTCAACCCACTGTCGGTCAATCGCGTAATACCACCAATCAAGACCTGAATCAATACCATCACAAGGCCGATCCATAGCCAATATTTTATCGATGCCGGATATCGCATAGTTCGTTTTGTGTTTCCATATTAACAGAAGCTCTCTTGCACATCAGTCAAATTTCTATCATTTTTTCTACGCCAAAGATAGTGGAGATTTTACCAACACCTCTTTCCTTTATTAGTAGTTATATTATATACTTATAAAAAAAACTACTGTTACTACTAAGGCTGTGAATAAGTGGATAAAAGAACAGCGAAAAAATAGGATATTTACTTATTAACATGAAGTGGTTGCTTATGCACATCTAAAAAGTCAATATACATGGAGAATAGATATAGAATTTGTTAATAAGTGAAAGCGAGAAATAATTACCCACAGGAAAAATATTTATGTTTTATATGATAATAAGTTGTTCTGGAATGACATCAAGTTATTAGTAAAAAGGACTTATTAAAGCATTACTTATATTATATATATGTATATGTCTGATAAGAGAAAAAAGAGAAAAGTTATTCTTTTTACTCACAGTCGGTTCCACAAAGTATATAGTCAATATCAGATACATAAAACCATTGATTTTAATAGATTACGGATTGATTTTTTCAGATATGTTAGTAAGTGGATTGGAGTAGAAACGTTCGCCCAATAGTCTCTACCCAAACCATCAACATTTGTAAAGAATATGTCTCATCGCCCTGCACATTAAACTCCAAAGGATTCCGCATCAAGTGCGGAATGACGATTGTTTGTGTTATTTGGTATTTGTAGAGATCTACGACCCCGCTAAAAAAGGGTAGCCCGGCTCTTGACGCTCTTTTCTTGGGTGTTTGTTCTTTGCCTAATCGGTGCAGCAATGGAGTCCGGACCCATCACCAGTGATAGCGGCGCGCTGAGCGGAATTGCGTTCGCGGGTAGCGGGAAGAATCTAAAAAATACGACGATCTAAAGCTACCTGAAGGAATGAAAAAAAGTCCCAAAGGCCCAAACCCGCGAAAAAAGCATGAAGCGGTAAAAAGCGACCGCGGTTTTGCGCCAGCAAAAATC
>JAWLFI010000214.1:0-4063 GCA_041685645.1 Saprospiraceae bacterium
GATATTGCACTAAAAGAGCTTCAGAACTCGTCACGCAGTCAGCAACAAGATGAGACCTTCGGAAGTGGCGAAGACATATCGAATAACTCACCCGAGAGCGGGAATTTTGGTGTAGCTCGGATCGAACTGAAAAACAACTATTTTGCATATTTCGGCCTCCACACGGCCTATGATTTCACCCCCAATTGGTCTATCAGGCTGGGTGTGGAAACCGCCTATCGATTTCACAACGCTACGGGTGAATCTTACGCATTAAATTCCATTTCGGGTGGGCAATTTTCAAGTGACAATAGGTGGAACGAGATCGAAGAGCATTTTGTCGTCTTCAATCGCTGGGATTTACGTCTCGTTGCCGGCCTGACTTATACCCTTCGGCCGAAAATCCATCTGAATCTGACGTACCGGCACGGTACCAACCCTTTATTGCCAAATCCGATTCAGGATACACCGGCGGGTCACGCCCGGTTTCTTCAGTTGGGTATTCAATTTGATCTGTGATCCGATTATTTTCTAATCTCGTAAAACAGATCTACCTGTGTTTGCGATAATATCCGATAGGGAAAACGGCTAATGAGAGGAAACCCATGTCGAATAAATAAAATGCTGATTGGGTATGTTGAGTAGCTAAGCAAACCAAAGGCCAAAAGCATTAAAGCGCTTCGATTTAATTGATATGCACATCTAGGGAAATATTAATGAGTGGATTTCCCCTTTTCTTTTTTAGCCTGTTTCTCAAAATATGCGACAATCTCATCAGGACTCAATTCCATAATTTCTTTGGAAATTCGGTCTCTTTGTTTTCGCATAAAACGCACTGCATCGAACGTCTTTTTTTTATTTTTTTTAGTCTTCACACTCCTAAATTACCAAATTTGAAGCGATATTAAATAGCTGATCCTGATTTCCCAATTTTTTTATTGCAGGAGTGAGGACCGCCGCGCTCCTGCCATGAAGGATATCTGCGAAAGTCCAAAGAGAATCTGCGTTTTCCGCGTTCTATTCACAAAATCAGGTATAGAACGCAGATCACACGGATGGATACAAATTCGGTAACGGTATTTTGAATGACCCATATTTCGCTATTCGCTATCCGCTATCCGCTATCCGCTATTTGCTATTCACCGTTCACATCTCAACCAAGTCTATAGCTGCGCAAAACCAAAACAATCTGCGCTTTCCTACTCCATTCAAAAAAGAACGCTATATTTATTTCTCTATGGACAACCAACGCTGGATAAAAATTGGGCTTCTTTTTATCATCATTGGAGATTTGGTCTTCGCCTGGCTGCAATACGTCGGCATGCCCATTGATGGGGATTTATACGCTATCGTATTGCCCGCACCATGGTATGAGGAAGTTTTATTGGACCCATTTGGCTGGGAGGCTTTGTTTTCGGGAAAGGAATACGGCGGAGCAGGACGCTATTCTGCACATCAGTTTACTTCCCTGTATTTCAATCATATGCCCGGCCTTTTCCAATATCTGGCCTCGCCTATCGACAGTATTTATTACAGTTCCGCCCTGGCCAAATGTGCCGCTCATCTGAGCTTGCTACTTCTGATGAGTGCCTATGTTTGTGGACATCGTCGGGTATTCCGCAAGGAGTTTTTGTGGACTATGATCGCAGTTATTCCCTTTTTGCAGATCCATGGAATGCGCAACCGATTTGGACTTATTGACAATTCAATTACTTACACCTTATTTTATATTGTTCCCCTTATTATCATTTTTGCCTTGCTGTTTCCCCTATACAGGTATTTCATTGGTCGTCGACAGATGGGCACAGCGTTCACATTGGGATGGTGGACTCTTCCCTGGTTAGCGACACTATGGATTGCCGCTTTCTGGGGCCCGCAATCTCAGGTCGTCATGTTGCTCATTGGCGGATTATCCTTACTTGGCTTGTGGATCAATGGCTTTCGTCAGCATAAGACCTTGTCGGCCCGCATCCTGCATCCCTTTCGTGGCAATTACAGCCAACTTGGGCTCTTACTGGTGGCATTGGTGGTCTTTGGAGGCCTGGGCTATCTGACCGGCACTCAAAATAGCGAAAATGTAGCCTCACTTCCGCTTAGAGAGACCCTGATTCAGGCCGCAAAAGGCATTAAATTTCATTTCGTGGAGCCATGGCCTATTTGGGTGGTGGGTATTTTCCTTGGCATTCACATATACAGACTCAATCGCTTACCTAATCCGCGTCTCAAGCTATGGCGAAAGCTATTCATTATGATTTTGATTGGTATCGCAATCTATATCCTGATGATCCCCTTCGGTGGCTATCGACCGTACCGCCCTTTGTTATACCGCTATGACCTGCTGATTCCCGTGACCCTCAGTTGGGTGTTTTTGCTTCTATGGACTGGTCGGCTCGTGATTCAGGAGTGGACCTCAGGGCGCAACAAAACCATATATCTCATTAGTGCCACCCTGTTTTTAGTCATCCTTCATCTGCACGATCTTAAGATAAAAGACGGCAACGCCTGCGAGAAAGGCCACCTGAACACCTTGCAATCTTCCGAAGAGGATGTTATCGTCCTGCCTGCCGACTGCCCTATTTTAGGTTGGGATCCCGACTACAACCCCAACTACACGGAGAAAAAGGTCGAACTACTCCGGCGGTGGAATATTCTGGATCGACACCTTGTGTATACACAGGAGTGAAGACCGCCGCGAGTTGGCCATGAATGATATCTGCGAAAGTCCAAAGAGAATCTGCGTTTTCTGCGTTCTATCACAATAAGCAGCCTATAGAACACGGACCGTGCGGCGCTTTAGCGCTATTTCGCGAGATCTCTCTATAGATTCCCGACATGAAATCCAGGGCTATGTCCCCTGAGCGGTTCTTTCTTTGCCAATCTTGACGATTTTTTGAGAACTTAGAGCACAGGCTACCCTGAATGCGCTGATTTCACCGATTTTTCTCCGTTTTTGAAAAATAGTTGTTTGGAACGACTGCTCGCTTGTCTTGTTTGATACGGTTCGGGTATCATCTCACAGCATCTCAGATCAGGATATGGATGTTTCGTTCTTAAATATGACAACACCACACCCAGCACCTGTGGAACTGTGGCCTATGGAACTGAAAACACTCAATATCAAAAGAGCCAAGGACTTTTAATTTTTTTGTATCTTTCGAACTTGTGGGAGACGAGACGTTCCACTATTATCGATTAGCAAAAAAATATACAACAATAAATTATGATAATATTTGGAGCAAGAGGAGTCAAATCCACGATGAAAACAGGACGGTTTTTATGTCCACAATGTGCAAATAACCAAAGTTATAAGCATAAAAAGGTGACCAGGTTTTTCACTCTTTATTTTATACCCTTAATTCCGTTGGGGAAAGCTGGTGAATTTGTTGAATGTCAAACTTGTAGAGGAACATTTGTTCCCAGAGTCTTAGATTACAATCCAACAAAGGATAAGAAGCAGTTTCAATCACAATATGAAAAAGCTATGAGACATTCTATGATACTCATGATGCTAGCAGATGGACGGATCGATGAAGAAGAACTAAATATCGTTCAAAAGATAATAAACAAATTTGGACATAATGATATAAGCAGGGAAGATCTCAATAAACTCGTTGATGATGTTGAATCCAAACAAGAACCCTTGGAAAAATATCTGGAAAAAATTGCCACATCACTCAATGAACACGGTAAAGAAATAATATTAAGATGCGGATTGGCCGTTGCTGCGGCTGATGGACAAATTGATAAATCCGAAGTGGAACTAATTAAAAAAATGGCAAGAATCATGGAGATGTCACCCAGTCATCTTAAGGGAATTATGCAAGATGTTTCTACTCAGAAACCCACTTTTTCAAAAAACTAAGCAAAATACCATGAGATTTCTTAATTCCACACTTTTCTTATTTTCCCTGTTACTTTTTGCATGCAACAGTCAATCATTTGAGGACCAAATAAAAAGTGATTTGACCACGAAACTACCCTCAGGAATTTGTGATAGTATTCCGAAAGGATCTACTATTACTAATATAGCTTTAGGTGAGATTGTCGATATCGGCAAGGATATGACTGACGTCAGTTATGAACT
>JAWLFI010000040.1:0-16443 GCA_041685645.1 Saprospiraceae bacterium
AGAAACTCATGCTTAAGCAGGGCTATTTCGAATACCTTTATGTCACCCGTGATCGCAACACCGGAGAGGTAGATTGGACAGAGATCGAAGGGAGCCGATTCGAAACCATCAATGACTACCTTGTATTCATTTATTACCGGCCTTTTGGTACCTTTTACGATCAGCTCGTCGGTATGCAATCCTTTCAGTCCCAGAATTTATAACATCTTTTTAGGGGGTTCCGCCGCTTCTGTCTGCAAGAGATCTGAGACTTGAATTTGCCTATTCACACCGAGCGATGTTGTTTTCAGCGTAGCGGCAGAAGCGGCGGCGCTACGGTCGGGACATGGCCCTTCAGTCCCCATGGTCCCGGTTGATGAATCATCGGTGGATTCCTAGAGAGCTCCGGATCCATTGAGCCGGTCAGGACAGGGGACTTCGGGCGCTTCGCTCCCTCCCATCGCTAACCCAAACATCTACTCCCTTCCCGAACGATATTGAGAATTTCTATTTTTTCACCGCATTCGGGTGTTAGTCGATTTTCCAGCGTCATTCATCGCAACAGTAATCTCTTATCCAATATTCCTCTTATTTTTACTTATCAAAGGTCTCTAGTATGAAATATCGAATCGTTTTTTTACTTCCCCTACTGTTTATCAGCACCGGAATGCTCTGGGCTCAGGATAATAATTGGACCCTGGAAGAATGTGTCAATTATGCCCGTGATAACAATCTCAACCTCGCCTTGTCCGCCCTCGACCAAAGATCGACCGAGGTAGAGACCCGGCGCACCCGACAGAGTCGCTGGCCAGACCTGAGTGCCTCCAGCAACTTCGGATATAATTTTGGTCGAACCATTGACCCGACCTCCAATGAATTTATTACGACGGGTCTGGGTTTTAATGGCATCTCGCTCAACTCCGGCGTCTTGCTTTTCAATTACAATCGCATCAATAACAGTATTCGGCAAGCAAATATCGACCAGAACATTGCTGCCTTGAATTACGAACAGTCAGAACTCGACCTTTCCCTTCAAATTGCCAACCTATATCTCAACACCCTTCTCGCTAAGGAGAACCAAAAAATTGCAGAAGCACAGTTTAAAAATATTGAAAATCAACTCGAACGCACTGAAAAACTCGTTCGCTCAGGCGCACAACCCAAAGCAGCTGAATACGAGCTAAAAGCAGAGGTGGCAGCTCAACGCCAACAAGTCGTCGATGCCGAGAACAACGCCTATATCGCTCTTTTGCAACTCAAGCAGGCTCTGCAACTCGAAATGGGACAGCCCTTTGATATTGCCGCTCCGCCGGAAGAAATCAATATCGAAGCAGATCAGGTAAAAGATGTTAATGAGATATACGATCGCTCTTTGGCCACTCAGCCAGTGTATCGCGCTGCAGAAATGTCCGTGCGATCAGCCGAGCTGGACCGCCAGATTGCCAAAGCCGGATTCTTTCCCTCACTGAGTTTAGGCATGAACGTCAACTCGAACTATTCCACTGAAGGTCGGTTCCTGGAGGGGACTGAAGTTGTCACTCAGTCCGTCCCCGCCCAGTTTCAGGGAGAAACCGGTCAACTTATGTTCACTTCAGCTAATCCGGTGTTCTCATCGCCCGGATGGCTCCAGCAAATGGATAATAATTTGGGCTTTGGATTTGCCCTTCAATTGAGTATTCCGATTTACAATAACTATAATAATCAAGCCAACTTACAACAAGCCCAAATTGGTCGCTTGCGCGCCGAGCGGCAATTGGCCTTGCAAGAGCAAAACATACGAATTGATGTAGAGCGGGCCGTTGCCGACCTCAATGCCGCGGCCAAGAGCTATGAATCTTCTCTTGCGGCCTTTGAAGCATCGCA
Source organism: Saprospiraceae bacterium (assembly GCA_041685645.1). Taxonomy (GTDB): domain Bacteria; phylum Bacteroidota; class Bacteroidia; order Chitinophagales; family Saprospiraceae; genus JAWLFI01. Next base: position 1,843 of record JAWLFI010000040.1, read on the forward strand.
AATTGCCTTTGAGAATACTCGTCGCCAATTCGAACTCGGGAGTACCAGCGCCTACGACTTTTTTCAAAGTCAGCAGCGGCTGACCACCGCGGAGGTTCAAACGGCTGTTGCGAAGTACGACTATATCTTTCGGCAAAAAATTGTCGACTTCTATTTAGGAAAACCCATTAAACTATAACTATGGCTCAATTTTCAAATAAATTATGGATCGCGGTGGGTATTGTTGTCGTTCTCTTAATCATCACCATAGCTTTTTTTAGCAATCCTGCTCAGGATGGGGTAAGTGTAGAGAGGAGTGAGGTGGAGCGCAGAGATATCATGGAGACCGTGCAGGCCTCTGGCCGAATTTATCCCGAAAAGGAAGTGAAAATAAGCTCCGATGTGAGTGGAGCGATTTTCGATCTTTCCGTTAAGGAAGGAGACTCGGTAAAAGCCGGACAGTTTCTGGCACAAATAGATCCCGAAGTCATTGAGTCTCAAGTTCAGCGCGCTCAGGCCAGCGTCAATAGTGCATTAGCCCAACTGGCCCAAAATCAGGCCTCTGCCGCTCAAGTCGAAGCGCAAATTGAACAAGCTCAGGCACAACTCAACACCCAGCAAGTCATTCATAAGCGAAATCAACAATTGTTCGATGATGAGGTCATCGCCAGTCAGGAATTGGAGCAATCTCAGTTGAACTTAGACAATGCTCTCTCCAATCTCAAATCGACCCAAGCGCAGTTGAGGTCGGCCGAAAAAGGCGTCGAGGCTGCGCGATACAATGTTCAAAGCGCTCGTGCCTCCCTCAATGAATTGAAAACCAGCCTAGACCGAACGACGATTTATTCGCCCACTGATGGCATCGTTTCCAAACTATCAGTCGAGGAGGGAGAGCGAGTGGTGGGTACCATTCAGATGACGGGAACGGAACTGATGCGGATTGCTAATTTTAATACGATGGAAGTGCGCATTGAGGTCAGTGAAAATGACATTATTCGCGTTAGTGAAGGCGATGTAGTAGACATCGAAGTGGATGCTTATATCGGTGAGATTTTCAATGGAGAAGTCACCGAAATTGCTAGTTCTGCCGCCGATATTGGATCTGGTGCTGCAGGAGCCGGTATCAATACAGAGCAAGTCACAAACTTTATTGTAAAAATTCGCATTCACCCGGAATCATATCAAGACTTGATTACTCCGGACAAGCTATTTCCATTTCGACCCGGCATGACTGCCAATGTAGAAATCAAAACCGAATTCGCGGAAAATGTGATTGCTGCCCCAATTGGAGCCATTGCCACTCGGGATAAGGAAACAGAGGAAGCGTCAGCCTCCCTAAGAGACCAATACGAGGAAGTCGCTTTTGTCATCGAGGGAGATTCCGTGAGGCAAGCCGTCGTTGAGACAGGATTGCAGGATGCCTCTCATATTGAAATTCGTTCCGGACTTTCCGAAGGAGATCAGGTGGCTTCCGGCCCTTATTCGGCGGTTTTTCAAAACTTGAAAGATGGAGATCCGGTGCGCATTCGAGAAAACTCCCAGGACTAATGCCAAAGCAAGTAGCCATTGCCATTATGGCAAAAAACCCCATTCCCGGACGGGTGAAAACGCGACTCGCCCGGTCTGTTGGAGTGGAAAAAGCAACTCGAATTTACGAGCAGCTTTATCACCATACCTTATCCGAAGTTTCTGCGGTAAGTCGGGCAGATGCTTTTATTTATCAAGCCCCTGACCTCGACCGCGGATTAGTTCGTGATTACAATATCGAGGCTCGCGTGCAATCTGAGGGAGATCTGGGTGCGCGCATGAATCACGCATTGGAGGAGTTGCTGTCAGACTATGGTGCTGCGCTTTTAGTCGGTGCTGATTGTCCCGGGATTTCAACGAAATTGATGGACAGAGCATTGAAGGGTTTGTCGTCTGCCGACCTCAGTCTGGGACCATCAGAAGATGGTGGCTTTTACCTGATAGGTTCCACACGACAAGTTCCCCAATTATTTCTCCATCGGCACTGGAGCCATGATCGGGTGTTCTCCGATACCCTCGGAATTATAGAAAAACAAGGACTTTCCCTTTTTATTCTCGAAGAACTCTACGATATTGATCGGGAATCAGACTGGCAGCGATGGCAGGCCGCCCGGCAATAAAATTTTATCAGTAGATGAGGATCCTTCTCGTAGAACCCTTTTACAGTGGAAGTCATAAGCAGTGGGCGGAAGGTCTCCGGAATTACAGCCAGCACGAAATAGATGTGGTGAGCTTGCCCGGCCAGTTTTGGAAATGGCGCATGCAAGGCAGTGCACCCATTTTGACCGACGCCATGAAAGGGAAAGAGCGTCCCGACCTCCTATTGTATTCCGATATGGCTCATCTTCCGGCCTGTCAGGCCCTATTGCCCGCTGGCTGGCATGACATTCCAACAGCTTTGTACATGCACGAAAATCAAATCACCTATCCCTGGTCCCCCGGCAATAAAGGTTTGAGGCTCGATCGAGATTCCAATTACGGCATGATCAATGTCTTATCTTGCCTGGCGGCTGATTACATTTTTTTCAATTCCGACTTTCATCGCCGGAGCTTTTTAGATGCCCTGCCCGCATTTCTTCAGCGCTATCCGGACTATCCTCTGAGTTCCAAAGTGTCCGATATTGCAGATAAGAGCCAGGTGATTTCGGTGGGCATTTCACCTCCTGAAAATAATGCGCGGATCCCAAATGTAACCACTGGGCCTCCCATCATTTTGTGGAATCACCGTTGGGAGTTTGATAAAAATCCAAAGGGTTTCTTTCAGGTTTTGTTCCGATTGGACGAAAAAAATATTCCCTTTCGCTTAGTGGTATTGGGGGAACACCCATCTCACTACGATGAGATTTTTGATATAGCCCGCGATCAGTTGCGCCATTGCACTCTTCATTGGGGCTTTGTAGAAGATAGGAATGATTATTATCGCTGGTTGTGGACTTGCGATGTATATCCGGTCACTGCGATTCAAGACTTTTTTGGCATTTCTGTGGTAGAAGCCATAGCACATGGTAATTTTCCTCTCTTACCGGATCGTCTGGCATATCCGGAGCACATTCCTGCGGATTTGAAGGAGGAGCATTTATATCGAGGCCTTCGGTCTTTGGAGGAAAAATTGAGCCAGTACCTGCGCCATCCAACCGATATTCCTGCCCAATTGATCGAGCAGGTGGAGGGATATTATTGGCCTCGGATCATTCCCAAATACGATGCGGCCTTTGATGCTTGTTCTATTTAAACGACGAAACGGCCGGGCCGCAAGGCGAGTCCAAGTGAAAAATACCAGAGCGTAAGAGCCGCCAGTTTGATGGTGGCATTATCTCTATCGTATTTGGGGTTGACTTCGGCAAGGTCAAAGGAACTGACTCTGGGATGCTGACCTAAAATGAGGGCAATTTTCAACCACAAACGGGCCGAAACTCCACCGGCATTGGGAGCGCTAACACCCGGGGCTTCAGCCTGGTGCACGGCATCCATATCCATGGTAGCCATGATGTGAGGTGCCTTGATTTGATCCAGAGTGTCAGAGACCATTTTAGGACTGAGTTCTTCTTCAAAGCAAAAGCCGCCCCGGAGATCAACGAACTCCAAATGTTTTTTTGCCGCTGAGGCGGGATTGATGCCCAGCACGTGGTACGATTGGGCTCTTTCAGAAGAATGGCGGAGTGCCTGCTGAAAGGGCGACCCCGAATGTGCGAGTCCGTTTTTAAACGGACGTACATCGGCATGGGCATCAATATTGATTATACTTACGTTTCGGGGGTGGTTGGCATACCCTAAAAAATGACCAAAAGAAGTCTCGTGCCCCCCTCCGATAATAATGGGAAATCCACCCTTTGCCCAGCTTTGGCTGACTTTTTGGCCGAGGGCTTCCTGATGTTCCTCCAGAGGGGCAATCAAGGGGACCTCTTCTAAAGGCCGACTGCGCTCCAGCCAGTCAGAATGAATGTTGAAATGAGCAGCATGAGGTGTTAATTTTAGCAATTGCTCATAGATCAGTCGAGGAGCCTGGGCAGTTCCCACTCGACCGCCATTTCGACGCACTCCTTCTTCCGACGGAAACCCGATGAAATGCATCCCTTCTCCTTCTTGTTTTTGACCAATCAGTTCACCAACTCTCGGATCTTCCATTTTTTCCTCTAAAATGATTATTATTTTTAATTCTACCAATCATTGTTTGCATGAACTGACTTCAAATCAAGATGATGGATGATATCTAACCTACATTATTCATTGACTTTATGATAAATATTGTTCATGATTGAGATAAAGGTATTGGAAAACAACTATTAAAAAAGGGTGAACCCCCGAATTCATTCAAACCTAAAGAACCAAATTTGGGTATATGAATATGGAAGCGCACCTATTGTCCATTTTTGTAAAATATTACAAATCAATGATTTGAATGAGCTTCGCCCTAGGGCGAAAAATGCTTGCATTTTTCTGGCTAATAAGGTCTTTTTAGAAACATTAGGTGGAAGGTCTCTGTCCGCAGCACCTCGAAATATCGTAAAAGCCCGGGAACAATAGACTACGACAAAATTAAGATAACATCACCAGCGATTTCTTTGTCATAACGCACCCGAAGAAAGTACAACGGATACCGGGGCGCTCTTTCTTGTGTCATTACCACTAAATCCGCTACAGACCAAGTCTTGATCTTTTTGTCCAGCTCTTCGTTGCTCTTCAGTCACAGAGCTAAGGCGCCGTGGTGAGCGGAGCCGAACCGCTCTGCTCCTTCATCGCGCCTTGATCTGAACAAAAATCTACTTCGACTTTTCCATACTTATTTAGTGGTAATGACACTAGGTCTTACCGCGGAGTCGCAAAGTGCGCAGAGAAATGTTCACTTTTTTATTCTATTGAGTCTTGCTGTTGTTTCCCTGAGCCACTGGACAGCGAGCATCTCGATCCTATTTCAACATTCTTCGACCGACGAAACTGAGAAGGGCAAAGTCGGTTGACCTTGCCTACCATTCGAAGGAGACGAACAGCCCTTGAAAGGAGTGTTTAGAGATTTCCTTACTTTTGTTTGCGTAGATTGTCCCCGTGAAAGCAAGTTTTGGAGCAACTTTATCGCGCACAGTACCGTTAATATTTCGAAAGTAAAAAAGATATGTTAAAGAGAATTGCCATTATTTGTTTAGTTTTTGGAATGTTGAGTTCACTTGTTCAAGCTCAGTCGGCTCAGTTAGCTCAGCAATATTTTAAGGATGGAGAATTTGAAAAAGCGGCTCAGCTGTACCAACAACTCCACGAAAAGCATCCCAACACTTCGGCATTTACAGAAAAATATGTCGAGTGCTTACTTGAGCTCGGCGAATATGGGAAAGCCGAGCAAACCCTGCGGCAGAAAATAAAGGAAGATAAATCCGAGCCGATGTACTATTTTATGTTGGGACAAACTTTTCAGCGCAAAGGAGAATTTGAAAAAAGTGAGTCGGCATTTTCAGACGCAGTAAAGAACTTACCGGAAAACCGCTCCCGAATCATACAGTTGGCGCAGCATTTTTATAAGATAGGAGAAGTGAGTTTTGCGATTGAAGCCTATAAAAAAGGTGGAGAACTCCTCAACGATGAAACTGTATTTGCTTATAATTTGGGAGGAATGTATCAGAAGGAAGGGGATATTCCCAATATGATCAAGTACTTCCTTATTACCTTAAAGGATCAACCCCAGCGCTTAGATAACGTAAAAACGCTCTTTCAGAGATATTTGACAGAACCGGAGCACTTCGAAATGCTCGAAGATCAGGTATATGCGATGATTCAAGAAGATAAGCAGGGCGACCAGTATCCCGAATTATTGGCCTGGTCGGCAGTGCAATCTGAAAATTTTGGAGCAGCTTTAATTCAGATGCAAGCTCTGGATCGCAGAAATAATGAAAATGGACGTCGAGTGTATAATATCGCCCAATCTGCAGAGAATGCAGGAGACTTTAAAACTGCCGTGAAGGGGTATGATTATGTTATCAAACAAAAAGGAGAGAATACACCATACTATTTTGCCGCCCAGCAAAAATCTCTCAACGTACGTCTGAAGCAGCTCACCGAAGGATACGATTTCGAAAAGGATCAAGTGCAAGCACTATTCGAAGATTACGAAACTCTTTTGGATGAAAAGGGGCGTTCTGCTCGCACCGCCTCTATTATGGAAGATCAGGCTCGCGTTGCAGCCCTGTATTTAAATGACATTCCCAAAGCGATTGAGATTTTGGATAAAATGGTTAATACATCGGGGATGAACCCTCTGGTTCAATCCCGAGCTAAAATTCGCCTGGGAGATTATTACCTCATGGATGGAGAGAAATGGGAGGCGTCCTTGCTGTATTCGCAGGTAGATAAAGCTATGCCGGAGGCTGAAGTGGGAGAAAAGGCGCGTTATAAAAATGCCATGCTCTCCTATTTTACCGGCGACTTTGAATGGGCACAAAGTCAATTAGACATTCTAAAAGCCGCCACCTCACGTATGATTTCGAATGATGCCATCGACCGTTCTGTGTTTATCATGGATCACCTCAATCTCGATACGACTTCCAGAGCTATGGAATTGTTTGCTGAGGCCGAATTGTTGGTGTTTCAAAATCGCTTTGATGAGGCGAAGGAAAAAATGGACAGTATCAACCTAAACTTTCCTGAGCACAGCTTGACCAGTGAAATATTATACCTAAAGTCTAAAATCGAGCGCAAAAAGCTAAATTTTGAACAGGTACGGGATTTACTCCGCGAGATAGTCAAAGAGTTTTCCGAAGACTTGAGAGCGGATAATGCCCTTTTTGAATGGGCTGAACTCGAAGAAAAGCGATTTGAAGATAAAGATAAGGCAAAAGACCTTTACGAGAAGCTGTTTTTGGAATACACGAATAGCACCTATATGGAAGAAGCCCGCAAGCGATATCGACGGTTGCGCGGAGACTCTATTTAAGCCACCTGAAGGCCCATATAGTTTCGTTTCGTTTTTTAGGGCATTAGAACAAGACATATGGTACAATACAATGTGACGATCAAATTGGAAAAAGACATAGAAGAGGAATGGCTGCAGTATATGACCAAAAACCACATTCCCGACCTATTGGATACCGGGCTATTTATCAGTGGGAAGGTCGCACAGCTCGTGCAATCGGACGATGAAGAGCCGACCTATTCCATTCAGTATCTATTGCCTTCTATGAAAGAAATGCACGCCTATCAAGCACATTACGCACCTCGCCTGCAAAAAGAGCACAGCGATAAATTTAAAGATCGCTTTGTCGCTTTCCGTACGCTAATGCATATTGTATCGGAGTTTTCGCCGGAGAAAAATTGAATGTCAAAAAGGTTTTAAGCCCTCAAAGGCTCAATCCTTGACAGCTTGTCTAAATGCGGCCAAAGGCGTACCTTCGTCCACTAGTCAAATGTGAGTTTATGAGCCCGAGAACAGAAATTAAGACTTTGCTTGAAGAAATGCCGGTCGATCAGCGCGTGACGGTCACGGGATGGGTGAAAACCTTCAGAAATAATCAATTTATAGCCCTTTCAGATGGATCGTGCCTATCTGCTCTACAATTAGTTGTAGATCGGGAATCTCTGGACGAAACGACACTAAAATCCATTCATCCCGGAGCGGCTTTGCGTGCAGAGGGCTTGCTCACCCCTTCTCAGGGGCGGGGGCAAAAGGTAGAGGTGAAAGTTGATCAACTGCACATCTATGGCGAAAGCGACCCGGAAGTGTATCCCCTGCAACCTAAAAAGCACAGTTTGGAGTTCTTGCGCGAGAAGGCGCATCTGCGCATGCGGACCAATACTTTCGGAGCTGTATTCCGCATCCGCCATCACATCGCTTATGCAATTCATAAATTCTTTCACGAAAAGGGGTACTTCTACATGCATACGCCCATTATTACCGCCTCAGATGCTGAGGGGGCCGGGGAGATGTTTCAGGTGACGAACTTTCCTTTAAATGAGGCGCCGACCGACGAAGATGGCAGTATTGACTATAGCCGCGACTTCTTTAAGCGCAAGACACATCTAACCGTGTCCGGACAGCTGGAAGCAGAAGTTGGAGCTATGGCATTGAGCAAGGTTTATACCTTTGGTCCGACCTTTCGGGCAGAAAACTCCAATACGTCGCGCCATTTGGCAGAATTTTGGATGGTCGAGCCGGAAATTGCCTTTGCCGATATTCACGATAATATGGATTTGGCTGAGGAAATGTTGAAGTATATCCTTCGGGAGGTTCTGGAAGAGTGCGAAGAAGATCTGGATTTTCTGGAACAGAGGATTATTAAAGAAGATAGCCAAAAGCCCAAAAAGGATCGGCAGCCCATGGCATTAAAGGAAAAATTGAGATTTTGCCTGGAAGATGACTTCCAGCGAATTACATATACCGAAGCCATAGAAATCCTCTTGAATAGTAAGCCGAATAAAAAGAAAAAATTCGATTTTGTAATTGAGGATTGGGGGGCCGATTTACAATCGGAGCACGAACGCTTCCTCGTCGAAAAGCACTTTAAAAAGCCGGTCATCATTAAGGATTATCCCAAAGATATAAAGGCGTTTTACATGCGGGTGAATGAGGACGATAAAACGGTAGCGGCAATGGACATTCTCTTTCCCGGAATTGGAGAAATTGTAGGTGGCGCACAAAGAGAGGAACGCTACGATAAACTCACTCAACGCATGGCGGAAATGAATGTCCCGGAGGAGGATCTTTGGTGGTATCTGGAATTGAGGAAATTTGGCACAGCCCCTCATGCCGGCTACGGGCTTGGATTTGAACGCTTAGTTCAATTCATTACGGGAATGACGAATATCAGGGACGTGATTGCCTTCCCCCGCTTTCCGGGGCATGCTGAGTTTTAGTTATATGGCTTTGAACCAGTCTTGAAAATACTCGCCAATAACGGGAATTACCCATTTTTGATCACTCAGTGATTGAATCAAACTCACAATCCAGAGAATGAGAATGAGTATTCCTGCAAATAGATTTAGCCCAGGAATCCAAGACAGTACTAAACCTAATAAACTTATACCGAGCACTTGCCTCAGGTAAAAAGAAGAAAACTCTTCCCTGTTTTCTCCCTGATTTAAGATCAAACTAATAATCCAACCGATAATCGTGATATGTGCCAGTATGGCTTTTCCTTTTGCATTCATAGCGAAAAGATAGTAAGTTTTTTTTAAATCTGCAATTCAAGATATCTCACCGCCTAGAATCATTGCCATTATTGAACCCTATACATCCTAATTCAGACCTGGGCGATGGGGCGAAAAATACTTGAATTTTTGAGTTGTACAGCGAAAATTGTGTTGAGGGCAATCCGCTATTTTGCATTCCATTGCTCTATCATTTGATAATCCAGCCAATACAAGGCGCGAAGTGAAAGCGTGGTTTGTTGGTCGCGTTGGAACAGATTTCGGAATTGATTGAAATACGTTCTGTAGGTGAGGGCATCGAGGGCAATTAACTGACTATTCCAGGACAAAATCAAATCACTGCCCGGAGCAAACCGCCAGGTTAGAGTGGCATCGATATTGACTGTATTGAAATTGATGTCGTGCGTCCCGGGTTCCAATCCGTATTCTTCAATGTAATCGATATTCTTGAGTTGACTTTCTTCGTCCAAAATTTGAAATTGCGAGTATTCTACCTGGCTCCAATAGTGTCGCAGACGCAAGTCCAGATTGATTCTGTTTGAAAAGGTGTATTTGGCTGTTACTTCATTACTCACAATCACTTGGTCTCGGGTTCCAATGAGAGTGGACTCCAGATTATCTGTTGCTGCGGCCACCCAGCCTTGATCGCCAAAAAGTTTGGTGTACTCTGCTGTCCAAATCATGAATAGGCGATCAGAAAACCGAATGCGTGGTTGAAAGCGAAAAAAGTAATCTCGTCGCCCGGGGCTGTCCCAAAGTGTAACCTGGCCTCTCATATTAATGGCTAAAGGTCTGGCGTAATTGCTGGATAGAAAGGCCTCAAATTGACCATTTGCCGGAAGCGGCAGATACTCTGAAAAATCAGGGGTTCGCGGCTCAAAATAATCTCGGGTCTCTATGGGGAGTAAAAGCGCGTTGGCTCCATAGCCCCAAAAGTTTTTACTCAATAGAAAAGAGTTCAGGCCCAGTTGCCAGGAGCTGAAACGGGAGGGGGAATAGAGTTCTGAATACTCAGAGAACAAACTCACATTGCCTCGGACAAACCTTCCAAAAGGTCTGTTTTTGTTGAAACTCCCATTAGCCTGCAAGGCGCGTTCATTCGCGAATAGCAAAAATCCCATATCGTTGGGGTCGTAATCGTCACTGAGTTCCCGGTAGGAGGTGCTCCAGCGCCATAGACCACTTATTTTTCCCGCACTCAGGTCGTATTTATGTCCGAGGTCTGAAGTGCCGGACTCGTACTTCTGAGACAGGGCCGCAAAGCCCGACAATTGATAATCTTGTTTCTTATCTCTGAGCCGGGTTTGCAGCGCGGTAACATTGGCATCATATGCCGACCCACTGCGCCAGACATTGGTGTTGATGAGTGCTATGCTCGAGTTATTGGCCAGGTTTTGGTCCAACACGAACATATTGTAATTCGTCAGGGGTTGAGTTTGAATCATTTCCTCTTCTCCACTCTCGGAATTTCTAAAGGTAGCCTGAGTTGAGTTTACAATTCCATTTAATACTCCAATACCCAACCCATTGCTGTTGCGCCCCGAGACCTTTGTAGCATTGATCAAAGGACTGATCTGCGGGTTGTCAATGAGCTCCAGCTCACTATTGGTGTTGGCGCGCTGGATGGCTTTCTCTCTATCCAGCGGCACCTCTCCAATGCGACGGGAGTAAAACAGCTCGCCCCGGTCGAATAGGTCTATGCCCTCGGTGAAAAAAGGTCGAAACTCCTGAAACTGAATCTCAAATGGAGTGAGATTCAGCACCTGAGGATCTGTCCTGACATTGCTAAAGTCGGGAATGAGTGTCATGTCCATGGTAAAGGATTCATCTATGCCCCATTTGATGTCCATTCCCCCTCTCAAGCTATTATCCCAGGATTGCCCGGGATTTTTTTGAGCTACTGTTGCGATATACGGATTTAACGACAGGCGAAGTGGGGGATGAATGTCTTGTAATTCGTTGGTTCTGCCAAATTGGTTGATTGTTCCGTCCACATTGGGGTTGATGAAATTCCAGTGAGCCGTTTCCCGGTTGCGTCGAATGCGCCTCAGGAAATTAACATTCCAGGATTGTTTCTCTTTTTGTGCAAATCTCAGCGCAGCGTATGGAATTTTAAATTCCGCAGTCCAGCCCGCATCGTGCATCCGGGTTTCACTTTCCCATACTACATCCCAACTTCGATCCTCATTCGAGGAAGTGTAAAAAATATCAGCCTGAATGTTTTTGGGACTAGCGAAAAACCCCATCGCGCTATTGCCACCCTGATAGGCATCAATCATAATCCCGAAGATATCTGTATTGGCATTGAATAGCTCATCTCTGATGGAAAGCTCACTCAGGATCTTGTCAGGCTGATCATCATGCATTTCAGCCAGAACATAGAGTGCTTGATTGTCGTAAAGCACTTTCACGCTTGATTTTTGTGTTGCCGGCGACGCCGTTTCCGGACTCTCTTGTGTAAACCCCTCAATCGGAGTAGCACGCTGCCACCAGGACTCGGAGCCATGGGCATCAACCTCGATGGTAGCCGTATCCGGAATTCGCAAAAATTCAGCAAACTTGAGCTCGATCTCTTTTTGTGACAGGAGACCAAGAGGGCTGAATACCAAAAAGAGGATAGCCATAAATTTCATGACGCAAATCTAATAATTTTGAGCTAGTCTAAAGAAGAGAAGTTACCCCACTCGTGGGCTGAAAATACATGCATGCATACTTCACTTCCTTTTTGTGTTATTTTATGTGGGTAGAGAATTTATTCCTTGAACTCGACGGCAATTCTCACCTATATTTCCTTTCAATTTTGCCCTTAAGTCTCGCTTTCCCACAGATATAATTTTATCTTTGGCAAGACAATTGCAGATAAAACAATAAGTAAAATATATTTCTATGAGTGTGGTTGAAATGAAAGTCCCCTCGGTGGGCGAATCTGTAACAGAAGTGACTCTTGCTGAATGGTTGGTTAAAGAGGGCGATTATGTCGAACTCGATCAACCCATTTGCGAATTTGAATCCGATAAAGCAACTCTGGAGTTGCCGGCAGAAGCCGCGGGCAAAATCAGCTTTGTCGCTTCTGAAGGAGATGACCTTGAGATCGGAGATCTAGTGGCAAAAATAGACACCTCAGCAGAGAAAAGTGAGTCCGGAGATGACGATTCCAGGAAGGAGGAGCCAGACGAGAAAAAAGAACAAAAGGAAGAGAAATCCTCAAAGGAAAAGAAAGCAGATAATGATGACGATTCATCAAAATCTACGGAGTCTTCTTCATACGCTGCCGGCGAGCCCTCTCCGGCAGCCGCTAAGATGATGCGGGAAAACGATTTGTCATCAGAAGACATTGATGGTACTGGCAAGGAGGGGCGCATCATTAAAGAAGATGTCCAGAAGGCCATTGAAAAGAAGAAAGAAGCACCGGATAAAGAAGAAAAAGCTAAGGAGAAAGAAGAGACGACCAGCGAAAAAGCCCCAAAGCCCGAATTTAGTTCAGGAGAAAAGTCTCGCAACGAGCGCAGGGAAAAGATGAGTCGCATGCGTCGGACCATAGCCCGACGCTTGGTTTCCGCAAAGAACGAAACGGCCATGCTCACTACTTTCAATGAAGTAGACCTCACGGAAATCATGGCAATGCGCAAAAAACACCAAGATCGATTTGTGGAGAAGAATAACATTAAGCTGGGCTTTATGTCCCTCTTCTCCAAGGCCTGTGCCAAGGTGTTGATGGAGATGCCGGATGTGAATGCCCGTCTCGATGAGAATGAGCTGGTCTATCACGATTACGTCGATATTTCCATTGCGATTTCTACTCCCAACGGCCTTGTTGTACCTCCTGTGCACAATGTGGAATCCATGTCTCTCGCTGAGATCGAATGGGAAATCAAGGAATTGGCAGAGAAGGCCAGGAATAACAATTTGACCCTTAAAGAAATGCAAGGGGGTACCTTTACCATCACGAATGGAGGTGTTTTCGGCAGCATGATGAGTACGCCCATCCTAAACGAACCACAAAGTGCCATCTTGGGTATGCACAATATACTGCAGCGACCTATGGCCATCGATGGAGAGGTCAAAATCAGGCCGATGATGTATCTGGCGTTATCCTATGATCATCGCGTGGTGGACGGCAGCACCTCGGTGACCTTCCTCGTGAAAGTCAAAGAATTGCTAGAAGATCCGGTGCGATTGTTGCTGGATTTGTAGTCCTTAAGAGGTTCAGTCTGCCATACAATGAGAATCATGGCGTCTTCCCTGGCGAAAAAGCTGAGAAGAGACAACAGCAAGCAATTGTTATTGGCAATAGTTTCATAAGTGCTCATCGATCAACCCTTTTAGGCAAAAGTACTACTGACTTCCCAAAAATAGCCCATTCTCAGTGTTGAAGACTACCACTTACAACACAAAATGGATTCCTTACAACCACTTTCAGAATGCGAAGTGACCTATGTCGCTGCTGAAGTGCCCATCTTTTATTATTTCACGAGGCCACATATCGCCTGTTTTAAACTCTTTGCTTTCGTCCTCCGGGCGATTTCCCATTTTACATATGCTCTGCTTTCTGTACTTTTGATTTCCCATAAGTGGTAAAATATAGACTGAGATGAAATTGAACACAGCAAGATTGCAAATCCGTCCCATTGGATTAGAAGACAAAGACGCTCTGTTTTCATATCGTTCTGACCCGGAGACAAATCAGTATCTGAGCCAACAGCCCGGCTCTCTGGATGATATTGAAGCCTTTATCAAAAAGTCTGCTCGTACCATTGACCTGCCGGGCAGTTGGTTCCAACTCGCTATAATTGAAAAAGAGTCCAATCAATTGATCGGAGATGTTGGAATTCACTTTTTGGTGTCGGCAACAGAAAATAAGCAAATCGAATTGGGCTATACCCTGAACAAAGAATTTCAGAGAAGAGGCTATGCAACGGAGGCGTTGACTAGCATCATCGACTATGTGTTTTACTCCCTGAAAAAGCATCGCATCACCGCATCTATTGATCCCGGAAATACTGCCTCTATAAATTTAGTGGAGCGCCTGGGCTTTAGAAAGGAGGCTCATTGTATAGAAAGTCTATTTTTCCGGGGAAAATGGGTGGATGACGTGATTTACGCCATCTTGGCGCGAGAATGGAAGGAGAGAAAGTCCTGACGCTTTAAAGTTCCGGCAAGTCGCTGATAACTCTTGCAAAGTCGTTCCCGCTCAATGCCTGATTGTGCATGGCATGAATGAATATTATAATTGGAAAGGAAAGGGATTTGCGCGTCGTAGGCTGTGCCCGGCCATCGCCACTCAACACTTTATCTTGCCACCGGAGCCGCAATCCGGCACGCTATGACACTAGTATGTAGAGGGTTACGGGTCAAGCTCACTCCAGCACTTCCTTTCTAAGTATCTATTTGCTTGACGCAGGCGGGGTCATAATTTTTTGCGGATTTCCTTTATAATTTCTCCAAAGTTTACTAAAAACATTATAT
>JAWLFI010000215.1:0-3955 GCA_041685645.1 Saprospiraceae bacterium
AGAGGTTATAGAATTTGCCAAAGCAGGTTTGGCAAAGTACAAAGTGCCCAAACGATGGAGCTTTGTTTCAGATCTTCCCACCGGCGATTCAGGCAAAATTAACAAGTCTCAACTATTGAAGAATTATCAAAACAGCTACGAAGAATGAAGTTTTTTATGCTGAGCTTAAGATATTATGGGGTGTTTGTGATGTGTGGAGTTATTTCACTAATCTTTTTGGGGCTGTCGCAGCCCGTACATGGACAATTGCAATCTATGGAAAATCTCGACTACCCTTTTGAAATGCAATCTCAAAGCTTATCCAATGGAAAAGAAATAGGGTATGCTCGATTTGGAGACTCGGGCAAAAACCTCATTTTTACCCATGGCCTGGCTAGTTACGCCCCAGCCTGGCTTCAGCAAATTACCGACTTATCTGCAGAACATACGCTCTGGTTAATTGATCTACCCGGCTTTGGTAAAACGAAAAAGGAGTCTTCCGAGATATCTTTAAAGCAATTGGCAGCGGATGTAATTGAATGGGCAGATCATAAGGGATTAGATCAATTTGCATTGGTTGGCCACTCCATGGGTGGACAGATTGCACTGCATTGTGCACATGAATACGCTGATCGAGTTACCGATTTAATTCTAATAGCTCCGGCGGGCTTTGAGACCTTTTCCACGCAAGAAGCAGCCTGGGTTCGTTCCATTTTCAAGCCTGAGGTGATGGTTCAAATGGATGAGGCTCAAATCCGGGGGTCTTATGGCTTAAACTTTCACGACCTACCCCCAAGTGCGGAATTTATGATTCAGGATCGCCTGGATATTCGGTCTGCATCGGATTTTCCGATCTACACAGAAATTCTAAGCTCTGCCGTGAGTGCGATGCTCGATGAACCTGTATTTGATCTGCTTTCGCAGATTACCCAACCTGCGCTTGTTATTTTTGGTGAAGAAGACCAGTTGATTCCCAACCAAGGGTTACACGCTGTTCAAACTGAGGACATAGCGAAAAAAGGAGTACAAGCCTTACCCAATGCATCATATATTATGGTTCCTGACGCAGGTCATTTTGTTCAGTTTGAACAGGCAAGTGTTGTTAATAAGGAAATACGGGATTGGTTGAGAACGAAAGAGTAAGAAAAAATGGCTAAGGTTCCACTAAAGAAATTCACTGCTTTTGCCTCAGCGCTGCTTCCACACGAAGTGGCTTATTTGCAGCGCGTTCAGCGATTTGAAGACCCGGATAATATAGCTATACTCGATAGATTGTTTCACAACGCTCGTCATCCCCGAAAGCCAAAGCCATTTGATCAGGCCATAGATAAGCGCAAGTACTCCAAGCTAAAAAAATGGATACAGGATCACCTACATAGAATAGATGTAGACCGGGAACTTCGGTATATTCAGGATACAGAGTATAAAATCCTGACAGACACCATTGGGCCTAAAGAAGAAGAGGAGTTAACAGAAAAGATGGCGCGATGTTCCTCAAATGATTTTCACTTTCTTCGGTTTTATGAGTTGATTGAGCGGTATAGCCACTATCTGCTGGTGCGGATGCGATATCCGCAACACGATATCACGAAGGAATTCGTAAGCGAATTTCAATCGAAATACAATTACGCTCAAAAGGTGTTTCGGCAGCTGTATCAGGTCACTCAGGATATTGTAGAGCAATATCGGACGGGGCGAAAGGAGTCCAAGCAGTGGGAGCCCATGCTTCGAAATTATTATTTCGACACCTCGCTGGATGGACTTAGTAGATATACAGCCATGGTTCGAATTACCTTCATTCACATTAATTACCGCGATTTTGATGGATTGGAGCCGATTTTTGAGCATATGGATGAATTGCTTCAAGAGGGGAAGATCTACTCTCGAAACATCCTCGCAAATTATTACTCCAACCGGGTCATTTTACATTCCAGGTTAGAAGAGTGGAGTAAAGCCGAACGGTATGGATATTTAAGTATTAAACACAAGAATAATGACCATCTTCAGTATGTGAACACGCTGGTGGGAATTTTGCTTCGTCAGGGAAAATATAAAATGGCACTCGAAGTCATGCGGGAAGCCCTGCCGTTTTTAAAGCAGACAAAAAGTTCGCATAATCGCTCGGGCTTTGCTTCTTTTTATATTCATACGCTGCAGCTAAACAATCGCCCCCAGGAAGCAGAAAGATATGCGAAGAGCTTTTTACGAGTCTATGATCGGGAAATCTTTGAACATCGTTGGCACACCTTTTTCAGTTTTTACTTTGAAACGCTGTCCAATATGCGCAAATGGAACCGCATTGTCCACCTCACCGAGCATTACGACCTCATGAAGCGCGATGAGGATTACAAAAATAAGGCGGGATACCTGCCCACTATTAACTGGTATTATCAAATCGCACTTTTTTCTCTCGGACAAACGAAGGAGGAAGAGTTAAAGGAGGGGCTTTTCACTGCGGCTAAAGATTGCTTTGAACAGAGCCAGAAAAGGCAGTTGTTGAAGCAACTGACGAAAAAATTAGAGCCTTTTGCTCCGAAAGCTCTGACGTATTTATATTACCATCATCTCCGATAATTGCACCCTATGAATATAGTTACAGCTACCTATATATTACTGGCGATATATGCTGCATTCATACTCTTTTTTGTGATTCGTGGGGCGCTTAAGATCAAATCTATAGGAGACTATGCTATAGGTAATATAGCCTTTTCTCCCATAGCTGTAGGGTTATCATTGGCAGCCAGCATGACAAGTGCAGCGACTTTTATTATTAACCCGGGATACGTGAGTTTATACGGCTGGAGTGCCTTTATTTCGTTTGCTATTGTTCTTCCATTATCGGCCTTTATTTCATTGATTTTCCTGACAAAAAGTTTTCGACGGATTGGTAGTAGCGCTAAATCTCTGACACTGGCCCAATGGATCGGGGACATGTACAAGAACAAGTACTTTTCTCTCTTTTTTGCGATCCTATCTATGTTGCTCATCACATTTATTGTCCTGATTTCTGTGGGTCTTACGAAAGTTATTTCCAAAGCCCTCGATGCAGACGAATTCTGGGTGCTTATCCTATTAGTATCTTTTATTTTCGGGTACATGATGTTTGGAGGGGCAAACTCCATGGTATACACAAATACGATTCAGGCCATACTCATGATTATTGTGGCTGTTATTTTGATTACATCGGGCTATGATTATTTCTCAGATGGTATAGCAGGGGTGATCGAAAAACTTAAAGAAATTGATCCGAAACTTACCCAAAGCACACACCCGGATAGCCCCATGTTCAGGGATTTCTGGGAAATCATCATCTTTCAAATGATAGTTGGGGCGGCCATTGTTTGCCAGCCACATATTATAACAAAGTCTTTGCTTTTGTCGGAGGAAAAAGATGTCAACCAATATCTGATGGTAGGGATAGGTGTTCAGGTCCTTTTCTTTCTGGTGGTCGGAGCGGGCTTTTACGCGCGGCTTACCTTTCCAGACCTCAAAGCGGGGGAGGTCACTTTGTTGATGGATGATATTATTCCTCAGTATGTCATAAGCGAGTTTTCTGTTTGGGTCGCGTTACTACTCATTTTGGGGTTGATTTCGGCGGGATTGTCGACGCTAGAGGGACTAATTCAGACCTTATCTACAACGATCAGTTCTGATATCATACAAGTGTTGAGCCCGGGGGAAATTTCTGACCGGACGTTAATCTGGATGAATAAATTGATTATCGTTGCTCTGGCCGTGATCACCATTATCATTTCGTGGAATCAAATTCAGCATCCTAATTTAAGTGTAAGTATTCTCGCCCTAAATGGGGTGTATGGGTACTTTTCGGCGGCGTTCATTCCCGTTCTATTTGGGATCTTTTTTCGAAACGTACCCCTGATTGCCCCTGTGGCAGCGGCCGTGACCGCCATAGGGGTTCACTTCGGGGTGTATTATGGCGGTTTGATATCATATACGCAGGGAACGGTTGGAAATC
>JAWLFI010000041.1:0-16230 GCA_041685645.1 Saprospiraceae bacterium
TTTCGATTGGGTAAGGCTGCAATTTTTTGAATTGCCGGCAATAAGAAGGCCGCCGTTTTCCCCGTACCCGTCTGGGCACAACCAATCAAGTCTCCTCCACTCAAAATAATTGGGATTGCTCGCTCTTGTATAGGCGTAGCCTTTTCAAAGCCCATATATCTAATGGCCTCACATATCTCATTATTCAGTCCCAGTTCATCAAACCGCATAGATCACTTTTATATCAAAAATAAACTTCATCTAGAAGCTATTGGCATTCAAAGATAAAAAGAATAATCAGGAAAAGAGATGGTAAAAAAAGCACTCAAAAAAAAAGTCCGGGGAACCACCCCCGGACTAACCAATAAACCAATAAACCAATCTCATGTTGTAGGTGAGATTGAGAATAAGACCCTCTTTATTGTCGGAACTTCCTCTGTGGTAGTGCCGACATATTTCGTTTAATTCTTTTCATTATTTCTTCCTTCGATATTGCTAAGGTAAACCAAGCTGACGAAAAAACCAAAACATATTACATCTTTTTGTAATCTATATTCATCTTTTTTTCTTCTGTTTTATAAAATACTGATAATCAATATATGTCCTTGCAAAAAAAATAGGTCTTTCCCGGCGAATTGCCTGAAAAGACCTATAAAGTTCGAGATTATGGACGCGTTCTGAGCGGTGCTGCCACCTGTCTCAGAGAGGAAATTAATCTACATTATCATGGAGGTAAGAATTACCTCTATCCAGTGGTTCTTCACCCCTGCCAATGCTGTAATGGCTCAAAATAGAATCCTCTGATTCTTCATCGTCTAATTCTACCCGTCTCCTTTTGAAGGCAGGTGTTGATTCCATTTCAACAATAGCCTTTTTTGTGAGATTTTTAGTTTTAGAGCGAAGGGTTTCTCTGCGTTGTGCATCCGATTGAATGCGTTGTTTTTTTCGCTCTTCATTTTGACGACGAATTTCATCCTTAATGAAAGGCTCTTGTTGCTGGCTCCTTCGATCCAAATTTTCATACATATCTTCTACATCATCAAACTCGAACACGTTCGATGATGAATCTTCATCATCGAGATCAACTGTATTATCATCCTCTTCCACTTCGTTTTCAGCGGATTGGTCTTCGAGTGGAATACGGACTTTGCCCCGTTTTGAGTCCTGGTCCGAATTTGGGAGGGAGTGCTGCTCGAAACCCGTGGCAATAAGAGTCACACTAATTTTCTCACCCATATTTTCATCCACGCAATGTCCCCAAATCAAGTCTGTACCATACCCGGCTTCTTCCTGCAGGTAGTCGGTAATTTCCACAATCTCATCCATGGTTATTTGCTGCGTTCCCGAGGTAATATTCAACAAGATATGCTGGGCGCCTTTGATCTTATTTTCCTCCAATAAAGGTGAATTCAGCGCTGTTTCTATCGCGCGGTTGGCTCTGTCTTCACCTTCTACCATCGCCGTACCCATGATAGCCACGCCGCTATTTCTCATCACTGTATTGACATCTTCAAAATCCACATTGACCACACCTCCAATCGTTATGATCTCTGCTATGCCCTTTGCAGCAGAAGTAAGAATATTATCCGCCTGGCCGAAAGCTTCACCCAGCACGAGATTCCCGTGAATTTCCCGCAGCTTATCGTTCGAGATAACGAGTAGAGAGTCCACGTATTTTCTCAGTTCTTCCAGTCCTACGAGTGCTTGCTTTGCTCTTCTTCGGCCTTCAAAGGAAAAAGGGATAGTAACAATACCTACCGTAAGCACGCCCATTTCCTGAGCAGCTTTAGCGATGACGGGAGCGGCTCCCGTTCCCGTGCCTCCACCTAATCCGGCGGTAACAAATATCATTTTTGTTCCTTGCAGAAAATCCTTCACTTTATCTACGGACTCAATGCAAGCTTGCCGCCCAATTTCGGGTTTAGAGCCCGCGCCCCTTCCGTCGGTAAGTTCCGGACCAAGAGGAATTTTCGTGGGCACCGGACTGGCCTCCAGGGCTTGTCTATCGGTATTCGTAATGGCGTATTCCACGCCTACGATTCCCTGTTTGAACATATGGGTTACTGCATTGGAGCCACCGCCACCTACTCCTATCACTTTAATTACGGCTTTTTCTTCCTGGGGTATATCAAATTCGATTGGCATAGTATTAATTTTTCTTGTTGAATAAATGTGATTTACAGTTGACTATCGTCCGTGGCTTCAAAAAAATCTTTGAGTCGGCCCATCCAGGTATCAACTACAGTGGGTTTTTTCTGTTTTTCTTCCGTATCCACAGCTTGTCTATCGATGGCCTCAGATTGATTTTCGGGGGCTTTAGTTCCTATGTCCCTTACGTTCTCTGCAGCCTCCTCATCCGGATGATTGACTGGGAATTCAAACTCAGAAACAATGCCCGTAAGTGAGTTGACGGCCTCGGTGTTTGCTGCTTTTAAGAGCAACCCAATGCCAGTCGAATAAATTGGGCTTTCTAGTTCTTTAGGGTATCCATGCGCAAGTTTCTCTATCGGTCGTCCAATACGCGCTTCCATCCCGGTGTGATAAGAAGTAAGTTTATCGATATTTTTCAATAAAGATCCTCCTCCAGTGAGAACAATTCCCCCGATGAGTTTTTGTTCGTATCCGGATCGCTGAATTTCCCAATACACATAATCCAGGATTTCTTCTACCCGAGCCTGAATGATTAAAGCTAAATTCTTTTCACTAATCTCTTTAGAGTTTCTTCCCTTTAAGCCGGGAATCGTAATGATTCGGTTATCAGTAATTTCATCCTCCAGAGCTGAACCAAACTTAATCTTAAGTTTTTCTGCCTGATCTTCCATTACTGTACATCCTTCTTTAATGTCCTTGGATATTACGTTACCGCCAAAGGGAATAACGGCGGTATGCCGGATCAGACCTTCGTAAAACACCGTTAAGTCCGTGGTTCCTCCTCCCATATCTACCAAAGCGACTCCAGCAGTCATTTCTTGATGAGTGAGTACAGACTGAGCAGAGGCGATGGGCTCTAATGTCATTTCGCCTACATTGAGACCGGCGCGATCCACGCATCGATTCATGTTATTGAAGGCCGTGACTTGCCCGGTAATGATATGAAAGTTCGCTTCCAGGCGAATCCCGGACATTCCAATCGGATCAATGATTCCAACCTCGTTATCGACAGTATATTCCTGTGGAATAACGTGCAGGATTTTATCACCGGGAGGTAAGCCCATTTTGTGCATGGACCGCCGCATTTCCTCAATATCCGCATGAGAAATTTCGATCTCAGCATTATCTCTCGGTAAAATACCTCGATGTTGAAAGCTTTTGATGTGCTGTCCGGCAATCCCGATATAGACTTTCTTTACTTTGGAATGGGTAGCTCTTTCCACCTTTCCGATTGCCTGTTGAATAGCCGCTACGGTTTTATCGATGTTCGCAACGACACCACGCAGTACTCCTGTAGAGTCCACTTTGCCGATGCCCAAAACTTCGAGTTGTCCCAAATCATTCATGCGCCCGGCTAGAGCACAGATTTTAGTAGTACCAATATCAAGGGCTACTACGAGCTCATCCGTTGATTTTTGATTGTGATTCATATTATTCATTTTTTACACTTTCATTTTTGCAATTACCTGATCGTCAAAGCTTACATCTATACTTTCGTACTTAGTCCACCCTTTTTCCGGCAGAACTTCGTCAAAAAAATGCTGTAGTCGTTGAAATTTCTCACTCACTGACTCCCAGTGGCCAAAGTGAATGTCCAAATGGCCCAATACTGGTATTAAGGTATAGGTGCCATCATCGTTTCTGTAAATCTGGTCTATTAATCTTCTTTCGTACTCCTGTGTGTCAAAATAAGTTATAATTTCTAATAATTCTTTCTCCCATGCTTCTTCCGGATTTTGGGGCCATGATCCGTGCAGCACCGGAAGTCTGGGCGTATAAGCTGAAGTTGTGGGCAAGAGTTTCCCACTCTGATCTATATAATAACTCTGTCCCTTGTATATGCATCGCAAGACAGGCTTTCGCTGCTGCACTCTGATATTGAGTGTTTGGGTTCTGTCGATATATAAATCCGCCCGACGAACGAAATCTAGTTTTTCAATAATTTTTTCCCAATGAGTCATGGCTACTCTACTCATGGGAATATCCTGCGGCTGAAAGCCCAATGTGTTCAAAAAGTGGTCACTAATTTGATCAGACTCCAACATATTCCCTCCTGCCGGTAAAGCTTCGATAATTACTTCCACCTTTTCGATATGCAAGTCCTTTTTGAAGTTCTGTGCAGACCAAAGCAATCCTCCTACCATAAGCATGAGACACCCCATCAGGGCTAGAGAGTACTTTTGTGGCATCTTCCAATGTTTCATATCAGTAGGGTTTCTATTTCATGAATAATGGTTTCCACTGCATTGAGGCGACCCAACGGAGCGATATTTTTTCTCATGGATTCTAATTTTTGAGGATGCCGGACGAGTTGAATGGCCTGTTCAACAGCTAGTAATCCGTCCTTATCCTTTATGAGCAATGCGGCGTCTCGTTCCACTAAGGTCATTGCGTTTTTCGTTTGATGATCATCTGCGACATTTGGGGATGGAACCAAAACAGCGGCTTTTTGCATCGCACTTAATTCAGAAATTGTCAGGGCACCGGCCCGGCAAATTACCAGATCGGCCGCCGCATATGCACGCTCCATTTTATCGATAAAAGGGAGAAGTACTACCTGTGGCAATTGAGCGACATCAGAAGCTTTGCAAAGCTCGTAGTGAGTCGGTCCACACTGCCAGAGTAATTGAATGTCTGAATGCTTGCGAAGCAATGGAGCAGATGCCATCACGGCATCATTCAATGTTTTGGCTCCAAGGCTTCCACCAAATATCAAAAGCGTTGAATTGAGACCCAAGTCAAAAAAGCGCAATGATTCCTGCTTTTCTAACTGAGATTCTTTGAGCTCTTTTCGAATGGGATTTCCCGTAAACACAATGCGTTCTTTGGGAAAATATCGATCCATATGGGGAAAGGCTACGAATATTTTATCCGCCGCACCCGCCAACCATCTGTTGGTGAGTCCGGGGTATGAGTTTTGTTCCTGAATAACGATGGGAATATTCATTTTTGAAGCGACCCAAAGCAAGGGCGCACTTGCGTATCCCCCCACACCGATCACAATTTGAGGCCGGAAGCGCTTGAGTAGTTGATAGCATTTCCACAAACTGATCACCAGGCGATGGGGAACCGCCAGGTTTTTCCAAGTCCACCTTCTTTGAATTCCCCGAATCGGAACTCCTGTAATGGGAAATCCAGCACGGGGAACCTTATCCATCTCCATTTTACCACTCGCTCCCACGAAATGAATATCCGCATCGGGATATTTATCTCTTATGCCCGTAGCAATGGAAAGTGCGGGGAAAATATGCCCGCCTGTGCCGCCACCACTAATCATGACTCTCATAGCTTGGGTTTTTGGGTGATTGAATGGATTCTTCGGAATTACTATTTTGTTCTTGTTCTTCTTCGTCTTTTTTTCTTTGGAGTTCTGAAAAATGGCTGACTGATAAGACCATTCCAATAGCCAAAAAGTTAAATATTGCGGAGGTTCCGCCCTTACTTACTATGGGTAGATTGAGCCCTGTTACGGGAACCAGATCCACGGATACGGCCATATTGAGCATGGCCTGCATCACTAAACTAATGCTAATGCCCACTGTAAGTAATGCAGCAAAGGTTCGCGTGGATCGCGTGACAATTTTGATGCATCTCACCAGAAAAAATAAATAGATGCCCATCAATGAAAATCCTCCTAACAAACCATACTCTTCAATTATAATGGCAAAAATAAAATCTGAATACGGCGAGGGCAAGAAATTACGCTGCACGCTATTTCCCGGTCCTTCTCCAAATAGTCCCCCCTCTGCAATGGCAATTTTAGCTTGTGTAATTTGATATCCCTCTCCAGATTCTCCTAAAAAGTTAGCCATCCGATTGATCCAGGTCTCTGACCGAATGGATTCGAAGAAGGTACCCAGAGCTAAAAAGGTTCCTGATACAATAACAATCAAAAATAGTATCAAGCCCAATAATTTGAAATCTACACCTGCGATCACCAACAAGATAAAACAGGTAGCAAAAAGCATGGCTGCAGAGGAAAAGTCAGAGGGCATGATGAGACCGCAAATAATAACAATGGGAAGCAAAATATATCCCATAAAGAATTTTGGGACATTTATATTAATCGGTTCCATGGATATCTTATACCCCAAATAGACGATGAGTGACAATTTTGCTAAATCGCTAGTCTGAAAACTCATATTAACCAGTGGCACTCGAATCCAGCGTCGGGCATCATTTATTTCCAGGCCGTACAATTGTGTATACAGCAAAAGTAGAGCAGATAGCACCAAAAACAGAGTGCTGAGCTTGCCAAAAATTGTGTAGTGAATATTTTGCACGAAATAGGCCACTCCAAAACCAACCAATAAAATACTCACTTGCCTCAATAGGTAACTTTCTGTAGAGACGCCTCCCACTTTATAGCTCAGACTGCCAGAAGCACTGTACACAGCTAACACGGATGCAATAGATAGAAGCAAGAGGATCAACCAAATAATTTGGTCGCCTTTCATCCGCTGCTGTATGTCTTTTACTAATTGCATTCTTATTATCTAATCTTGAGTGTTATGATGGTGATGACTGCAAATAGAATCGCAACGATCCAAAAACGGGTGACGATAGTGGCTTCATGTATTCCCTTCTTCTGAAAATGATGGTGAATGGGCGTCATCAGCCATATCCGACGTCCCTCTCCATAAGTTCTTTTGGTATATTTAAAATAGCCTACTTGCAACATGACAGATAGGTTTTCTATCAGGAATACGCCACATAAGATGGGGATCAATAGCTCTTTTCGAATCAGAATGGCCAGTGAGGCAATTAAGCCACCCAGCATCAGAGATCCCGTGTCTCCCATAAATACTTTGGCCGGGTAGGTATTATACCACAAGTAGCCTATGCATGCGCCGAAAAAGGAGGCGGAAAAAACCACCAACTCTCCCGTATTGGGCAGGTATAAAATATTCAGATAATCGGCAAATATGGTATTGCCGGAAACATAAGACAGCACTGCAAGCGCCGCGACAATAATCGCAGAAACTCCAGCAGCCAGTCCGTCAAGGCCATCGGTCAAATTGGCGCCGTTGGAAACAGCTGTCACAATAAAAATAACCAGAGGTACAAAAATAACCCAGGCCCAAACTGCTGCATTTTCACCCAGAAAGAAGAGGATATCTTTGTAGTCAATCAAATTGCCCTTAAAGAAAGGGACATTGGTCAATGTCGTATTCACATAAACATACTCCGCCCCTTCTTGACTTCGCTCCAATATTTCGCTGGGATACTCTGCTACTTCCAGACCTCTGGCTTGAGCTTCTGACGCGTCCATTCGCACCACGATGTCTTCGTGAAACATCATGGTACAACCGACAATTAATCCCAGGCCTACCTGACCGAGAACCTTGAATTTCCCCTTTAATCCGCGCTTATCATTCTTAAAGACTTTGATGTAATCATCAATAAAGCCTATCACAGCAAGCCAAACAGTGGAGAGCAATAATAATTGAATGTAAATATTGGTTAAATCCGCCAATAATAGTGTGGGAACAACGATAGCTAGAAAAATAAGTACACCGCCCATGGTCGGTGTCCCTTCCTTTTCGGATTGTCCTTTGAGGCCTAAATCGCGAACAGACTCTCCGACTTGCATTTTTCGCAAGAAATTGATAACCCTTTGCCCGAAAGCTATAGTAATGATAAGAGACAATAGAATAGCCATCCCTGCCCTGAATGTCAGATAGTAAAAGAGCCCGGAGCCCGGGATGTCCAAATTGGACTGGAAAAATGTGAACAAGTGGTACAGCATACTTGCTATGACTATTGCTATTGTTAAATTATTTAAAAATTTAACAGTATAGCGAGCACCTGTAAACGTCCCAACCACAGTACGTATAGTATACCCGCTATAACTGTTAAAACCAACCTGATTTTGATAACAAAACCAACTTCTTTACTTCAGAGCTTCTTTAAGCACCTGAACGTCGTCAAAAACGACTCTTTTATTATTTATTTCCTGATATTTCTCATGTCCTTTTCCAGCCACGAGAACAATATCACCGGGCTCAGCCATAGATGCTGCCACTTGAATCGCCTGTCGGCGATCCGTGACACTCAACACTTTGTGTGCCATGGTCTCATCAATACCCGTTTTCATATCTTCTATAATGGCCTCCGGCACCTCAGTTCTTGGATTGTCAGAGGTCAAAATGACCTTATCACTTTTTTCTGCAGCGATTCGAGCCATTTTTGGCCGCTTTGCTCTATCTCGATCTCCTCCACATCCCACTACAGTCAGCACTCTTCCACCTTTCGTATTCACTCCTTCAATTGCTATGAGTACATTCTCCAAAGCATCAGGTGTATGGGCAAAATCTACAATGCCCAGTCGATGCCCTCTGCCATCAAATATTTTTTGAAATCTGCCCTCCGCCCCGGTGACCTGACTTAGCGCGAGTAAAACATCTTCTTTTGATTGCTCCATTTCCATCAATGTGGCATATACAGCGAGTACATTGGCTGCATTGTAATGCCCATTGAGAATAAGGTGCAATTCCTGACCGTCCAACTGAACGGTCATTCCCTCGAGACTTTGTTCTAATATCTTCAATGAATAGTCGGCCATACTTCCAATGGAATAATACACCGTCCTGGCCTGGCTATTCTGGACCATCACGGCCCCGTTCTTATCATTTTTATTGACAATAGCCACCGAATCAGGAGGCAATTGATCAAACAGTTTCTTTTTGCAATTTCGGTAGGAAGCAAAATCTCCGTGATAGTCCAAATGCTCATGGGACAAATTCGTAAAAATAGCGGCTGAGAATAAAATTCCCTCCGTTCTCCCCTGACTTAAAGCATGAGAACTCACTTCCATCCAGCACCATTCACATCCGGCCTCAACCATCTGCGCCAGTAACCTGTGCAGACTGATGGGATCAGGCGTTGTGTGAGTGGCCTCAATATCCTCGGCATTGATGAAGACACCTGCAGTACTCAACAAACCCGCCTTATAACCCATATGACGAAGCGCTTGATATCCCATCGTCGCTACAGAAGTTTTACCATTGGTTCCAGTGACAGCTACCATCTTGAGTTGATCCGCTGGCCGACCAAAATAATGAGCTGCAATATTTGACAATTGGACTCTTAGCTTATCTATTTGCACATAAGTCACATCATCCTTTATATCCCCGGGCCAGTCTTCGCATAAGATAATACGCGCTCCTTTTTCAATCGCCGAATCGATATACTCATGACCGTCGGACTGCGATCCCTTCATCGCTGCAAAGACGCCCCCGGATACCACATCCCGAGAATCCAGACTCAAGCCTAACACTCTGCGACTCATATCGCCGGCTACTTTTTGTAGCGGCAAGTCCACCAGCATCTGCTCAACAGTAATATGTTTTATATTTGCAGTCATTGAATTTACCCTAAGGTTAATTTTATCTTTTGTCCCTTGATGGGGGTTCCCGCAGCGAGGGATTGTCCCTGAACTTTCCCGGCTGCTCCGCCAAACTCCACTTTCAATCCGGCATTCTCAAGAATATATAAAGCGTCTTTTAAAGCCATTCCTCTTACATCCGGTACGGTTTCGCGTCGCATGAAAAAAGGAAGACCACTGATGCTGTCATTCTCCCCTTTGAGATACAACCATTCCTCCTCCGTCTTCTTTTGGAAGGGGAATTGATAGCGCTCCATAAAGTAGGCCCAATCCTCACTACTTACCTTATGTTCCAGGGGCAGTTTCATTCGCTTAGACTTCGTCTTCGCCACCTCAAATGGGTTGGACAATTCTAAGTCAGATGAAAAACAGCGATCTGCGATATCGCGAAACACCGGGCCGGCTACTGTTGCTCCATAGTACCCCCTTTTCTTCGGGTTATAAATCATCACCAGACAGGTATATTTGGGGTTTTCCGCTGGAAA
This sequence comes from Saprospiraceae bacterium, assembly GCA_041685645.1. Lineage (GTDB taxonomy): Bacteria > Bacteroidota > Bacteroidia > Chitinophagales > Saprospiraceae > JAWLFI01. Next base: position 10,003 of record JAWLFI010000041.1, read on the forward strand.
ATATCCCACAAAACTACTTTGATAGGTCATACTCTCCCTCTGCGAATAATTGACCTGAGTGGTTCCCGTCTTTCCCGCGAATCGATAGTACTGGCTCCGCATTTGACTTCCCGTCCCTCTTTCCACGACGCCTTCCAGTGCATTTTGAGCTTCTTTCAAGGTTTCGAAACTGGCTATTGCTTTGTCTTTTAACTTCGGCTCAAACTTTTTAAACAGTTTGCCGTCTTTCATAATTCTGTCCACTATATAGGGCTGCATCATTCGGCCGCCGTTAGCAACAGTATTGTAAAAGTTGGCGATCTGTAAAGGAGTCAACTCCATTTCGTACCCAATAGACATCCAGGGTAGAGAAGTACAGCTCCAATTATCTTCCTTATTGTATGCGTCTTTGATATAGGGATTGGGCTCACCATCAATTTCAATACCCGTTGGATCATCTAATCTAAATTGACGCAAGCGCTGAATAAAGCCCTTTGCTTTTTGATTGTGATCGTAGTGATTGGTAACCAATTTGGCCATACCTACATTCGAAGATTTCTCAAATGCTACCTGAGCCGCCGCCGTGGTGATATCATGTGGCTCAGAGTCTTTCATGTCTCTGTCGCAAAATCGGGCATATCCCTTGTTCAGGTCAACTTCCGTCGTACCGTTGATGGCTCGATCTTCTAATAATGCCATATAGCTGGCCAGTTTCATGGTCGAGCCGGGCTCTACCTTCTGCCCCACTGCAAAATTGTAAGATTCTGCATATTTGCCGGGAGATACTTTTTGCAAATTTGACATCGCTTTTACGGCTCCGGTTTCTACATCGAGAACCACTACGGTTCCCCAGGAAGCATCGTGCTTCTCCAGCGCTCGCAATAAAGAATGGTGCGTCACATCCTGAATATTTACATTGAGGGTGCTCACTACATCCATACCCCTCTGCGGATCAATTTGCTTGAGGTCGTCTCGTGGCACGTAATCATGAGGACCTACTTTCAACATAAATCGGTGGCCTTCCTCTCCGCGCAGCACATCATCATAAGCACCTTCTATCCCTACATCCTGTGCATTTTTACGACTGTATCCAATCGTTCGCTGAGCCATACCCCCAAAGGGATTCGTGCGTTTACTATACGGTGTCGCAATCAGGCCTCCTTTATTACTGCCCCGACGAAATATGGGGAATTTTTTAATGCGCTTTAAGTCTGGAAAACTCACATCGTCTGCAATTTTTACGTATCGATTGCCGGAGGTTTTTGCCCTCATTCTCTGCAACCAATTTTTATGATAGCGAACACTCTTCCCGGAATCCAAATATTTTGACAGACATAATGCTAAGGAATCAACGCCCTTAGACCAGCCTACATCATCGAGGCCAGCAGCTTGAAAATCCATGCGAAGTTCAAAAAATTGTAAAGATGTTTTCAGCAGGCTCCCGTCGTCTGAATAGATATTTCCTCGCTCGGCTTCAATCGCCTCTTTCTTCACGTACCATTCATCTTTTTTGGATAACCACTCCTCACCTTCTATGACACTCACCTTGACCGTTCGGTATGCAATAAGCAGCCCGAAGACGCAAAACAAGCCGAGTACAAAGTACAGTCGTTTAAGAAGTTGATCTTTTCTATTTGGCACTTTCATTTAATTTTATCTCACAATCACCGGAGGCTGACCGCCGGAATTCATATGAATGGATTTTACCCTACCTTCAATCTTGGAAAGGGTCGTGTTTTTCATGAGCTCGGCCTTTTCACTCATATACAGCCAACGAGTTTCCTGAACATCTTGCTTCAGAGATGAAATGGCTCTCAATTTTCGATCGGCGGAATGCACGCTGGCTATATACACGACGGCCAAAATGGCTGTCAAATACAATAATGGCAGCTGCTGAAACATTTTTTCAGTTTTGAGTAAAAAGCGCCATTTCCGGGGTGTTGATTTGTCAATGTTCTCCATCTATAATTTTTCTGCTATTCTCAATTTTGCGCTGCGCGCTCTGTTATTTTCCTGTATTTCTCGTTCTGTGGGTTGTACCACTCCTTTTACAATTTCCTTCCAGTGTTTTTCTCTTCTTCCGTACTCATCTTCCTGCAACATGCCTTTGGGATGTCCCTTTTTGATCAACTGTTTGACTTTTCTGTCCTCCAGCGAGTGATAACTCATCACGACCAATCGACCGCCGGGCCTCACCCAATCATTCAGCGCAAGCAAAAAATCATCCAGAGCGCCCATCTCGTCGTTCAATTCAATTCTCAAGGCCTGATAGACTTGAGCGAAATATCGATGCCTGGCTCCTCTCGCACATTTTTCTATCACTTGATTCAGATCTGTAGAGCGGGAAAAATCCTGACTCTTTTTATGATCTACAAGTGCCTGAGCTAATGTCTTTGCATTCCTGATTTCGCCATATCGACTCAAGACGGATTGCAACTCCTCAACACTCAACTCCCCAATGATATCTGCCACACTCCGCTCGCTCAACTTATTCATTCTCATGTCCAGAGGACTGTCGAATTTGTATGCGAAGCCGCGCTCCGGCTGATTCAATTGATGAGAGGATACACCCAAATCGGCGAGCACTCCATCTACCGGACCGTAGCCCAAATAATCCAACCAGCGGGACAAGTATCTGAAATTGGCCGGAACAAACACCAGGCGCTCATCTTCTACCAACTGACCCACTGCATCGGCATCCTGATCAAATGCAATCAAAACCCCTCCATCCATCTCATCCAATATCGCCCGGGCATGTCCTCCGCCACCGTAGGTCGCATCGACATAAACTCTGCCGGGCTGAATATTCAAGCCCTCAATACATTCTGTCAACATGACGGGCTGGTGGTACATTACTCGTCACTTACATTTTGGGCAGAAGCAGAAAACATCACCTCTTCCGCTAAATCCGAAAGATCGTCGGGCTGCTGCCCCATCATTTCTTCATACTCTTCGGGAGACCATATCTCTATTCTGTCTTTCAAAGGAGTGAGAACCACGTCTTTCGAGATTCCCGCAAATTCCATCTGTCGCTTTGACAATAGAATCCGATCCGCAGAATCCAGCTGAATGATTGAGGCTCCACCAAAAAAAGCTCGCATAAACTGCCGCTCCTTTTTGTTATAAACACTCAAACCCTCAAACTCCTTAACCATCTCATCCCAAACCTGCTTCTCGTACAACATCAGACATTTGTCAAATCCTCTGGAGACTACAAAAGTGTACACTCCCTGTCCGTCCATCTGACGAATGAGTGGTGTGGGTAGCCGAAGTCGCCCTTTGGCATCCACTTTGCAATCATACTCTCCAAAAAATGGCATTTATCTTTTTATCTTTTGCTGTGAACCAAATGTAAGTGAATTACCACTTTTTTACCCCTTTTTCCCACTAATATTTAATTTATTTAGATATGTCTTTGGAAAAGGTGTCATTGTGTTATCATATTGATTATTTATTGTAATCATATTATTATATTTATATATATTTATCATTGTTTCATAGCTCTTAAATGCTAAATCTCACTCTAAGTTTCCACTTTTTCCCACTTCAATAACTCAAAGCTATCAATATAATTGCCATTTTTCCCTCTTTCTCCCCTTTTATTGCATCTCTATCCGAGCTAGCGAGCCCGGATGCCTCCAATTTTCCCACTTCTTTACCTTTTTGCTTTGGTCCCCGATAAAATCAAGTTCGCTGGATGGGTATGAACAGAGGAACTCCCGAAGAATTCGGGTAGAAAAACCTTTGCGTCAGTGATAGGAGTGGCCGCGAGCGCCCATCAAGGAACGCTGGTCTATGGTTTTGGCAATTACAACCGCAGTCTGAGTGGAGATAGTAGATGGGTGGCGAGCGGGTCCGAGGGTAGCGGAGCGGAGCGAGGACGGAACCCACGCATAGCACGGCCCCGGCTGTTGTTCAACAGCCGGGGAGACGCCCAAAAAAATGTAATAGAATTACTTAGACTTATGATATCTGTAAGAAGAGAAAAAACTCTTCCACTTCATCTGAATCACGCCCCAGATCGCCTCTTTTACAATGCCTTTATGCATTTTCGAAACGCCCATTTCCCGGTCGATAAATGTGATGGGAAACTCTTTGATCTTGAAACCCAGGGTCCAGGCGGCAAATTTCATTTCAATCTGAAAGGCATACCCGATAAAGCGGATTTTATCGAGATCCAGTACCTCCAACACTTCGCGACGATAACCGACGAAACCGGCCGTGGGATCTTTCACATTCATCCAGGTGAGCGCGCGAACATAAAGTGAGGCTCCGTAGGACAGCATGAGGCGCGTACGAGGCCAATTTTTTACTCCGCCGCCTTTGACGTAACGGCTCCCCACGATGATATCACAGCTCTTCTCATCGAGGATTTCAAAAAAACGATCTAAGTGTTGGGGCGGATGACTGAAATCGGCATCCATCTCGTATAGGTAGTCATAATTTCGCTCTAGCCCCCAGCGAAAACCGGCAATATAGGCCGTACCCAGCCCCAGTTTGCCCTTTCGCTCTAGGAGGTGGAGCCGATCCTCATATTGCTTTTGCTGTTCTCGTACACAATTGGCCGTTCCGTCTGGAGAGCTATCATCTACGACCAGGATGTGAAAGTCGTTCTTAAGTTGCATGACCCGGCGTATAATATGTTCAATATTATCGCGCTCATTGTAGGTGGGAATGATTACGAGTCCTGCTTTCAAAGTCTATATTTACAATACAAATGTAATAGATTAATCGTACATATATCAAAAACCAATCATCTCATTCATCTGAATGAGCATTTTTTGCAAAAAAAAGCCATGTGCCCTGATCCGGTCTTCTGCGATCAAAGGCTATGACAGAGATCTCTTTCAGAACTGATGCGGAAAGTGTTCTGGCCGAAATTCATTCATTATATTGTAGAGCCGCTCTACTACATCCGTGGAATTGGGCTTAGTAAAGTAGTCTCCATCGCTGCCGTAAGGTGGTCGATGCGCATGAGCGGAAATACACTCCGGCGCTGCGTCCAGATCAAAATACGAATTCTGCTGTTCCATCACTTGTTGAAGCATGTAAGAGGTTGTTCCTCCCGGAACATCCTCATCCAAAAACACCACCCGATTCGTCTTGGCAATCGAGGCGCCGATCACGTGCTCCAAATCGAATGGGAGAAGTGATTGGACATCAATGAGTTCGACCTCTACTCCTAAATCTGACAATGCAAGACAAGCATTCTCTGCCACGCGAACACAAGATCCGTATGTCACTAAAGTAATGTCACTGCCCTCGCGCAAAATTTCCGGCTGGCCCAAAGGCACGGTGTATTCTCCTATATTGTTAGGCATTTTCTCTCTCAGGCGATATCCATTGAGGCACTCCACGACGAGAGCGGGATCATCGCTCTGCAGGAGTGTATTATACATCCCGGCCGCCTGGGTCATATCGCGAGGAACCAAAACGTGAATGCCGCGCAAGGCGTGAATAATCGTCCCCAAATATGATCCGGCATGCCAAATCCCCTCTAATCGGTGGCCCCTCGTGCGAATTATCGCCGGTGCTTTCTGTCGGCCGGCGGATCGATAGCGCAAGGTCGCCAAATCATCGGTCAGCGGTGATAAAGCATACATCACATAATCCAGATACTGAATCTCTGCGATCGGTCGCAATCCGCGCATGGCCATTCCTATGGCTTGCCCCACAATGGTCCATTCCCGAATGCCGGTATCAAATACGCGATTCACGCCGTGTTTTTCCTGCAATCCCGCAAAGGCCTGATTGACATCTCCAATTTTACCGACATCTTCGCCAAATGCATAGAGCTCGGGACGCTGTTCTAAGGCCAGATCAAAAAACTGATTCAGAATTTGATAACCGGGCACCGATTTAGATTCTTCATCAAAGCTCGGTCGAACAATGGGAACTTGTAAAGCGCTCCCCGATGTCTCACTATATAAATGTGTGTGGTAATTTTCCGCACCATCGGTTTGCTCTCCCAATATGTAACTCTCCAACTCGGCTATGGTTTCACCGGTATGATTGAGATAGGCCAAACGAGCGCGCCGACCCAGGTCCAATATTTCAGAGGAAACCGGATGAATCAATCCCTTGAGTTCTTGCTGAAAGGGCGCAGCAATATCCTCCGGCAATTCAGACAACACCCTGGTCAGCTCATCTCGCTTGCTGTTCACATCGGAACGATACTCTTTCCAGGCTTTTTCCTTACCCTCTTTTGCTGCCTCTTTTGCCTTGTCCTTTAGTTCCTGAACTTTCTCC
>JAWLFI010000216.1:0-3935 GCA_041685645.1 Saprospiraceae bacterium
TCTTAACAACCCGTGCCGGCAGCAGCAGTCACACATTTTGCTTCCAACTCACCTGTTATATTTACTGTACCCTCATCGGCTGTCACATCAACATCCAGGTTCACGTCAAAAGCAGCTTCAATGGTCGTCGAACTGACAGATAAAATGGTAACTGTACCTGTCGAGTTCTGAGAAGTTCCATAGGTGATCGTCTCATCTGATATTGTCCTGTTGGAATAACTGACAATGATTAATGCATCACTATCCGATTCATGACCAATTTCATATTCGCCCGGCTCTAACTCAAAAGGACCTTCCTTCCCAACCATGCGAATGGAAAAGCTAAAATCGTCTTCTTCCATTGAACTAAATGAATGTTCGGAGATTAGTAATGTTAGATTGTTATAACCGCCATCATTAGATGTTAGTGCGAAATACTGGGATACGCCCTCATGTTGAGCTTGAATATCTCCGGTTACGTTGATCATACCATTTCCTAAATTCGCATCCATCATATCCGCGTCATTTGCATTGGATGAATCATCTGAGCAGGATAAAAACATGATACAAAGGATGGCAAAAAATGGAAGTGTAGCGATTCGGCTGTTCATAAACATAAGTTTAAATTTTTTCGGAAAATTGAGGTCTGACGAATACTTGCGCCATGCAAATCTGTTGGGCCTCAGGTTTTTTCGAATAGCCGATTATAGGTTCAATAGACTAAGCTAAATGATATGTAATAAATTATCAACTAAATTATAATGAGCATTTGCTGAAGGTAATTACACTTACCTGATAGATCTACAAGCTATTGACGTGTGCCATCATCTTACCTTTCAGGTTAGATGCTTTGTTTTTGTGCCACACTTTGCGCTTGGCTAGCTTGTCAATTTTTGAAACAACTTTTGGCAAAAAGGCTTGAGCTTCAGCTTTATCTTCCATCGCCAACAGGTTATTCATCGCTGTTCGGGCAGATTTCTTGTAATATCTGTTGTGCATTCTCTTCTTAATGGTCTGACGCACTCTCTTTTTTGCTGACTTGTGATTGGCCATAATATATCCTTGTTTATTAAAAACGGACTGCAAAATTAACCATTTAGTTGATACCAACAATATTTAGAGCTGATTTTTTGTTGGGAGGTAGAAAATCAAACAAAGGGACTACTGTGCGGTTGAATTTACACTAAAATTGCACAATTGTTTCCTGATTCGTGTGGAAACAAAGATATTAGCGGATCGAAACACATAAAAAACAATATGGCCCAGTACTCATTCATCAGTAATGCAGATCCCAGGTATATCGATAAGATGTACCAGTCCTACCAAAAATCGCCTAACAATGTAGATAGCGATTGGCGACTTTTTTTTGAAGGTTTTGATTTCAATAAGAATGGAGCGGCCACTGCAGAAGGGGTCGACTTAAAGAAAGAGTTTGCGGTCATGGCGATTATCCATGGCTTTAGAGATCGCGGCCACCTTCTTTCTACGACCAATCCCATCAGAGAGCGACTGGATCGCAAACCTCATCTGGATCTGGCCGATTACAATTTGACCGAAGCAGATTTAGACGAGCCATTTCAGGCGGGCAAGGAGCTAGGGATGAAAGATTCTACCCTTCGATCCATTATAGCTCATCTCGAAGAGGTCTATTGCGGTAATATTGGGTTTGAGTATTCTCATATTAACGATAGAAAACAGCGCATGTGGTTGCGCGATCAAATCGAGAACCGATCAAAGGAATCCGATTTTGGCCTTTCGATGGAGGTGAAGAAGAGAATTTTGGAAAAGCTCAATGGGGCAGTAGTCTTTGAGCGTTTTTTACACACGAAGTATATCGGGCAGAAACGATTTAGCCTCGAAGGAGGCGAGACGGCCATCGCTGCTATCGACACAGCCATCAATGAAGGCGCCGATAAAAAGGTCAAGGAGGTCGTCATTGGAATGGCGCACAGGGGAAGGCTCAATGTATTGGCAAATATAATGGGGAAGACCTATGGTCAGATCTTTAGTGAATTTGAAGGCACATCTGTGCCCGATTTGAGCTTCGGGGATGGCGATGTGAAATACCATCTGGGCTTTAGCTCCCAAATTGAAACTATGTCGGGTAAAAAAGTAGATCTTAAGCTGGTGCCCAATCCCTCTCACCTGGAGTCAGTGGATCCGGTGGTTCAAGGTTTCTCCAGAGCGAAATCCGATATATTGTACAATAGTGATACGGATCAGATCCTTCCCATATTGATTCATGGGGATGCAGCGATTGCCGGACAAGGTGTGGTTTATGAAACCGCCCAAATGAGTAAATTGCCCGGCTATCAAACGGGAGGAACTTTTCATTTCGTCATCAATAACCAAATTGGCTTTACGACAGATTTTGATGATGCTCGTTCCTCTACCTATTCTACAGCAGCAGCCAAATTGACACAATCCCCGGTATTTCATGTGAATGGGGATGATCCGGAGGCCGTCGTTTTTGTCACTCAGTTGGCTTTGGAGTTTCGCCGTAAGTTCAAAGTAGATGTTTACGTAGATATGGTGTGCTATCGCAAGCACGGTCATAATGAAGGAGATGATCCAAAGTTTACCCAGCCCAATATGTACAGCATCATAAAAAATCATCCCGACCCCCGTCAGGTCTACTCCAAATTGTTAATCAACCGGGGAGATGTGGAGGCCCAACTGGCAGAGGATATGGAAACTGATTTTTGGAATACCCTGCAAGAGCGATTGGATGAAGTGAAAGAGGACCCATTACCTTATAAGTATCAGCCGCCGGAAGAGGCATGGCGCGAGCTGGAAAAGCATCCCAAATCTGAAGCGTTTGAGGAATCACCCAAAACGGGTATCGATAAAAAATCAGTTCAGCTCATGGCCGATAAGCTCCTCAATATTGAGGATGAAATTAAGCCCCTGAGCAAGGTGAAACGCCTGCTGAAAGGTAAGAGGAAGCTCATCGAAGACGGGAAAATCGATTGGGCACTCGGGGAGTTGATGGCTTATGGCTCTATTCTCATGGAAGGATGTAATGTGCGCATGAGCGGTCAGGATGTCAAAAGGGGTACTTTTTCTCATCGTCATGCGGTAATGCACGATCAAGAAAAGGACCAATCCTATATTTGGCTCAATGAATTGCAAAAAGACCAGGCGAAGTTTAAGATCTATAATTCCCTCTTATCGGAGTTTGCCGTATTGGGGTTTGAATATGGCTATTCTATGGCGACTCCGGACACTTTGGTCTTGTGGGAAGCCCAGTTTGGCGATTTCGCCAATGGCGCTCAAGTGATTTTTGACCAGTATATCACTGCAGCGGAGAGTAAATGGCAACGACAAAGTGGTCTTGTCATGCTGCTCCCTCATGGCTATGAAGGACAGGGCCCGGAACATTCCAGTGCGCGACTGGAGCGATTTCTCAGCGCTTCTGCGGAGAACAATATCACTGTGGCCAATATTACCACCCCGGCGAATTTCTTTCACGCACTGCGCCGTCAACTTGCCCGGCCCTTCCGCAAACCCCTGGTCGTCATGTCGCCCAAATCACTATTGAGACACCCGGGCTGCGTTTCGGATATGACTGAATTGTCGGGCAATAAGAAGTTTCTGGAAATTCTCCCCGATGCTGAATTTAGCACAAAAAAGGCCAAAGCGAAAGTGAAAAGGGTGCTGTTGTGCTCGGGCAAAATCTACTACGACCTCATCGAACATCGCGAGGAAAATGAGGTGAAAGATGTAGCGATTGTGCGTATTGAACAACTTTACCCCTGGCCTCAAAAGCAAATCGATCAGCTGCTCAGCCAGTTTAAGGATCCGGAACTCGTATGGGTGCAGGAAGAACCGGAAAATATGGGCGCCTGGCAGTCTGTTTTCATAAGATTGCATGACAAGGGAATTCGACACATTGCCAGAAAAGCCAGCGCCTCACCCGCCACGGGCTTCAAAAAAGCGCACGACCAGCAGCAGGA
>JAWLFI010000042.1:0-16109 GCA_041685645.1 Saprospiraceae bacterium
CTAGCCCGTATTTTTTGGGTAAATCCTATACTTCCCTTCTATTTCCCGCGGGCTCATAACCTTAGCTGAGCCATTCTCAAATAGGTCGAATAATAGGGCATCGTACACTTCCTTCCAACCACAATACTTGAAGGGGCTAAAATAATCGTTATGCCATAATATACTTACAAAAGAGTTGTACTGATGTTGGTCTAAAAATACTCTGACCTTTTGCAAAGCCTCTTCCGGCGAGAGTTTCAAATACGTTGTGAATGTAGTATCCATAATGTTGAGCGGAACTTCTAAAAATTTAAAAGCTGCCCACAGATCAAAGTCAAAAGGGTGGAACGGTCTGGAATACGAATTCCTGAAACCATACTGCTCGGCAAAGCCAAAACTATAGTCCTGATCCACCGAGGATTCTAGTTCTTCGCCCTGATTTCTTAGAGTAAACATCAAATAGTGATACCGATTAATAGCAGTAAGGCGATTGCACCTTTTGTACTCTGAGTTTATACTCTGGACTTTACTCGATTTGTGCAAAGCGTTCGTGCCGCCCTCCTGTTCGATCCAATCCATAACTTTTTGAACATAGGAGTCTTGAAGTGAATAGTCCGCATTATTTACTCCGTATTGGCCGCGGTCTTGTTCTACGAGCCAGAAAAAAATGGAATGTGCATCATACTTTTTTTCCAGTTGAATGATTTCCTCTAAGTTTCTTCGCGTATTTTGGAATAACAGAGGAATCTTTTTCATCGCCTTAAATCGCTTCGATTGGACAATTTCTCGTGCTAGAGAATAAATGTTTTGTAATACCGGCGATTGCAAATGATCAATATCATGAGTCAACACTACTTCTAAGGGCTTATTCGGACGTTCGGGAATGCCTAATTCCTCCCTAAGTTTACTGTGTATTTTTTCAAAGTACAGATCGACCCATGCTGTTTCACAGCCTCCAAAATGTTTTTGACAACTTTCAATATAGGGGAATCGACCATACCGGTCACTTGAGAAGGCGCCCCATTCTTGCATTCCACTTAGAAGAAAAAAGGAAGACAACAACAAATCCGGCATTTGAAACTCATTGAGGACCAACGGCTGTTGATTCTTTACATCTAGCATTTCTTCCCATGAAAACACATCGGCCTCCATGTTTTGAATAAATTTCTTAGATAAAATAAATGTGCAGTGGGAGTCAAAACCTAAAGAAATATGACTCTCCTTCTCGCTTCCTACCTTTTGGAATTCAAGTTGGTAATCTCTACCCAAATGATCCCAAACGTACTTTATGGCCGATTCCAGTTTGGAGGAGGTGGATTGTATGTAATATCTGATTTTCAAATTCTGAATTCAAGGTGTCAATAAGTGTTCAAGCTGAGGAAGTTTACTGGTTCGAATAATCGAAAAAAGTTTAACCCCAAAGGCGAAAAGTACAATGCCTGCAGAGTAATCCTACTTCCTTCATTGTCGAAAGTACAAACCTTTTGACACATCAATTGAATTGCTCTACCTACAGAAGCCATTTTAGTCCCAACATTCTTCAAAAAAACCGCAGAAAAATTATAACACACCCTCAGGTATTGATTGATCATTGTTTCCACAAGTTCATTATTGAAAAGGGAAACCTCAACTTTCTAATCTGAAAATAGGGTTGTTGATCTGCTCCAAAGGAACGAAAAATCCGCTCGACGGGCGGATTCATGCTGCCTTCAAAATCGAAAAACTCAACTTTGTCGGAAAGCGCCAGTATTGCCTCCCAAAGTAAAAATTTTGATGTTGCACTATCATGAATTGGTGAGTCTACCCCGCCAAGTAAATAATAGGCAGTATCATGGTCCCAGGCGATATATATGCCTCCATGTATTTTTCCCGTGCCATCTTTAGCTAAAAGTATTTTCCGGGCTCCTCTTGCGATTAATTCTTTGTCAATACGTTCCAGAAGTTCAAACTTAAATTGTGTTTTTTCCGACTTGCGCTGCATCGACTTTTCATGAAGTTGGAAAATGATTTGAGGATCATTTGTATCGTGACAAATCACTAATCCTTTGTTCCTTGCCTTTCGAATAGCCCTTCTCGTTCTAGAATACAAATTTTCCCACAACTTCTCAGTATTCCCTAATTCCTTCAAAACATAGGTGTATCGGATAGTTGCAGAAAAATTAGATCTTGTAAAGGGTAGGTGATTAGTAATTGAAGGGTGAAGTTTTTGATTAAAGTACCTAACTTTAGGAATCTTCGGAAATAACCTTTTATAAACTCTATGTTCGAAAGAAATGCGATGTACCCTTTTCAAATCAGCAGGATAGTTGTAGAATATCCCCTGATACGGTGAAAGTTGGGCGTTTGAGATGTATTGAAAAGTCATTCTTTTTCTCAATGAATAAATCCAACCCCCAAATACAACTCCATCTCGAATATCCATAACAACATCCCAATGGCACTGAGAAACAGCATCTAACCACCAGGGCTGAAGAAATAACGGGAGTGGATTCACTCGGCAATACTCCCTAAATTTTTGTTTATTAGACACTGGTTGAACGGCCATCTTTTAATTGCACTATAATTATCGTTGAAATATATCCCATTGCAAATAACTTACCTCACTCACAATACTGCCTGAGCTGCTTGCGAGCCACCCGCTCATTCATCTGATTCGCTCTCTTCCAATCCGAACAGGCCGCCTCTACATTATTTCCTTCCATGTATGCCTTTCCCCTCTCCAAATATAGAAATACATCTGCTCCGCCCAGTTCTTCAGCCCGATTGAATTTTTCAATTGCCAACTCAAAATACCCCTGGAGGTGCTGTAGCCGGCCGAATTGATAAAAGGCCTCAGAATAACTGTCATCTGACGCTATGGCCGCCCGAAAATGCCGCAGAGCTAAGGCGTAATCCCCTTTCTCCATCTCCAAAATGCCCAGGTGACAGAGTGCCCGTTTATTGTCCGGCTCTAATTGTAAGGAGCGCTGATAATCTTTCTTTGCAGCTATTGTGTCCCCGGAAGAATAAAGCGCCATGCCTCTATGGACATAGGCCTTGGCAACAGTGGAATCTAAGGCTAAAGCTATATTAAAATCCTCAATGGCCAATAGCATATTTTCCAATTGAAAATGAGTAAGTCCCCGATTGAGAAATGCTTCCCCATAATCTAATTGATAGCGAATAGCAGAGTTGAGATCACTCAAAGCTTTAGTATATTGTTTCGATTCATAATACAATACACCTCTGTTATTATATGCTAAGCTATTTGTAGGATCTATTCCCAGTACTTCAGTCCAGTCAGATGTCGCTGCTTCCACTTGTCCGAGTTGCGTCCGGGCAAGCGCTCGATTTCCATAGGCATTTAAATAGTCTTTCTTGTGTTTTATCGCTTCGGAAAAATCTCGCTCAGCCTCAGTAAAGGCTCCCTCACTAAACCACCATCGTCCTCTGTTATTATAGGCTTCAGCAAATTGAGGGTCGGTTTCCAGTGCCTTGTCATAATCGCGCTTAGCAGCTTCGTAGTCCCCAAGCTTCATTTGGGTGCTCGCTCGATTGTTGTATCCAATGCTATAAGTATTATCGATTTCAATCGCTTTATTATAGTCTTTTAAGGCAAGTTGATGTCGCTCTAATTTCGCTTTACAGAATCCCCGATTACCATACGATAAGCTAAGAGAAGCCTCTCTTTTTATTGCCTCTGTGAAATCCTCTATGGCTCTTTCATAGCTCTGTATGGTTCGATAGGCTAAGCCACGACTAAAATAAGCTTCACCGTATTCATTATCCAAAATAATAGCAGAATCAAAGTCTAGAATAGCTCGTGGGTATTCACCCATCTCAAAATAGGTCACGCCGCGGTTGTGATAAACTTTGGGTTGTTCCGAATGTATGGAAAGAGATTTCGTGCAGTCTGAAATACTAGCAGAATACAGCTGGAGCTCTCTTTTAGTTACGGCGCGCCCGGCGTAGGCCAAAAAATAATCGGGGCGCAACTCAATCGCTTTATTAAAGTCCTTAATCGCAGCTCGAAAATTCCCGCGCTTGTGTTTTACAATGGCCCGGTTATAAATAGTGACAGGATTATCGGAATGATAGTGAATGGCCTGATCAAAATCCTCAATGGCAGCGTCATACTGTTCCAGTTGCACCTTGAGCTGTCCTCTATTATTATACGCCATCCACGCCGTAGAATCTAACTGAAGAGCTTTGTCATAATCTCTCAACGCTTCGTCCCATTGCTCTGCTTCGCGATATAACATCCCCCTGTATGTGTAGGTCATAGACAAGTCGCCATTCTGTGAAAGAGCCTGATCAAAAATCCTACGCGCCTCTTCGTGATCTCCCATTTTAAAATAAACCAAGCCTTTATTGCTTAGCGCTAAGGGATAATCCCCTCGCAGACTTATGGCCTGATCAAAATCATTTATGGCCTCCTCATATTTCTTTACACCGATATGAGCAATACCTCTGTTGTTGTAGGCAAGTGCATAGTTTTGAAATTGGTCAATTGCCAATGAATAATCCTCCACTGCGCCCAAACTGTCGCCAAGCATCAGTTTTGCATTCCCCAAATTGATATATGCTTCTTTAAAAGTAGAGTCCTTTTTTATCGCTGTTTCATAGTCTCGAACAGCCCCTTCTATGTCATTGAGCTGGCGCCGCACATACCCCCGGTTAAAATAGGCTTTTGCATAGTCCGGGTCGATTTTTATTACCTGATTGTAATCCTTAATTGCCTGGTCGGGTTGGTCGATTTTAGCGTTGCCCCTGTTGAGATAGGCTTCAGCGTATTCCGGGTATTGTTCTATAGCTTTTGTAAAAAGTTGAATAGCAACGGATGAGTTGCCACTCGCCAAACTGTCTTTCCCCTCCTCGTAATAAGATAGAGCTGCCTCACTCTGAGCATGAAGGCTTGCGCACCAAAGCAATGATATGAATACAACAATTGTTCGCACAAAAATCCCCCTTGTTTACGTCGACATTATAAAAACAACAATATAATCTATCTAAAGAGTTCATGCTAATATCAATAACCCCTATTTAAAAACAAGATGTGTGGAAGTGGGAGGGGAACAAGTACTTAGATGGAATTCTATATTTCGAGATATATAACCCAAGTCAGTTTACCTAAAACATATATCTCATAGAGACATTAGAGCATCTCAACCAATAAAAATCTCCGCTACCATATTCGGGGTTGAGAAAGTCATAAGCCGGCATCAAAGCACCGTCGATGTTGATTCTGCCCCAGCGTACACTCAGTCCTAGTCCGAATGTAACACCCGAAGTCATGAAAGTATCCCCATGATCTCTAAAACCCCCGTCATCAGTGTAATCAGCTTGAGCTAAATGCAATCCTGCAGTCCCAAATATAGACCACAATTGATCGGGATTACTGTTCAGGTGATAGTGGTATTGATAAGCAACAACGCCACCTAATCTGGTATTATCGCTTCCACCCAGCCATCCGCCTGGAACTCTGTATCCAAAATTGATGTCTAACGCAGAGTGTTCAGAGAAGGCTAGGTTGTAACTAAGGGCAATAGTCGTATAGTATCCGGTCTTTAAGCCAAGACCTTGAGTGTATTTTATTGCAGAGCTTTCTTGCTCTTCACTTTCTTTCACCGTCATGCTCTCCGTTGGCGCTTCATCCTCAACCTGTGCAAAAAGGGAATTACTAAAAGAAAATGCTATAATAATCATTGGAATCAGTACAAAACATTTCATAATCGCTATTTTTAAAAGATTGATATGTAAATATAGGGAAAATTCTTCTTCTACACCAATTTATCTGCATTAAAATTAGGGAACTCCGTAGAAAACAACCCTGTCTTAGCAAAATTTGCCTCCATTTTCTGGTTTCGAGTGATGACTTTACTTGAAGGTGAGAAAAATGTATATTTGCAGCGTAATTTTGTGCTGTTTTCCACAAGTGTAAATCACTGCTACTCCCCAAAAAAATAGAGATCCTTATGAAAACCAGATATTCAGATGAAGAACTCAAAGAGTTCGAGCAAATCATAGATGAAAAGTTGGAACGTGCTGAGAAGCAATTAGCTTATTACGAACAACTCATGGAAGATAACGAAAATGACAAGGTCAAGGGAATGGACGATAGTGCACTCTCTGTGGAAAATGAGGCCATCGTCAAGCACGCCGGACGAATGCGCAAACACATTCAGCACTTGAAAAATGCAAAAGAACGCATCCACAAAAAGGTGTACGGAATTTGTCGGGATACGGGGAAACTCATCTCCATGGAGCGCTTAAAGGCGGTTCCTCATGCTACACTATCCATAGAGGCGAAAAATAAAAGAGACAAGTAAACCCAAAGCCATGACCGATCAACGCAAAAAAATAACATGGGTGACGCTCGTTATTTTTGCCATTCTCATTTTGGACCAAAGCCTAAAGTTTTGGGTCAAAACCAACATGACATACGGAGAAGAGTTTCTACTTTTTGGACAGTCATGGGCGAGAATCCATTTCGTAGAAAATGAAGGCATGGCTTTTGGCATGGCCTTTGGCGGACAGTGGGGAAAAATATTCTTAACCCTCTTTCGCGTATTGGCGGCAGTTTTTCTCGTCTACCTGATGCGCACTCTAATCCAGGTGAAAGAGAAAACCGGTCTGTTGATTAGCATTGGGCTCATTTTTGCCGGGGCAGTTGGAAATATCATCGATAGCTTGTTTTATGGTATTATTTTTTCTAGCTCTACCGCCTATGGAGATCCGGCCATTCTCTTTCCGGAGGGAGGGGGATATAGTTCTTTTCTTATGGGAAAGGTAGTGGATATGTTCTATTTCCCCATGCTTGAATTTACCTGGCCCGAGTGGTTGCCGTTTTGGGGTGGCAACACTTTTGAGTTTTTCAAGCCCGTATTTAATGTCGCAGATGCCTCCATCACTACGGGCGTTGCCCTCCTACTCCTATTCTATAGAGACTTTTTCATGTCAGATACATCGACAAAGGCCAAAGAGGAAGAAAACCTACCCTTACAAGATGAGAAAAATAAATCAGAATAGCACAAAATGCCATTCGAAATCATTGAGATCTCAATGGTAGAAACGTTGGCGACAATTTTGCCGCACTTAATAAATGTTTACTGTTTTTGGAATGGGATGGGGGATGGGAAAAAGTAATTGGGAATGGGATCGTAAAGTCTACTGTTCTATAGTTGTCGTTTTTTCGGCAGCCTTGAAGTTTTTGATCGCTTTTTCTGCCTTCAATACCGTCGGATAATCTATGCTGTAATACACAAATTTTCCCTCCCTGCGAGCATGCAATACTCCAGCGAGTCTCATTATCCGCAAATGCTGTGATGTAATGGACTGTTCAATGCCCAAAGAGTGGTATATCTTATTGACATTTACAGTTCCACGACTGTCGATAAATTCTAAGATCTTCAATCTTAGCGGGTGAGCCAATGCTCGCAACATCTCTACCGATGTTTTGAGCCGCTCCTTGTTAAAGGTAATTGTCGTTCGTTCCATGCGTTTTCTTATTTTATGATATGTGACCTAAGTAGAAACAAATATGCATATAAAAAATCGTAATTCAAAGGGGACGCATGGAACGAAAGCCCCCTTCACAAGCACTGGCATTGATATCTAATTGATAGTCAACACGTTGAATCTGCAATATTTTTTTGAAAAAAGTTTGTAAACTCTTACTAATCAGTTGCTTTACAAACTTTACGTAAAGTAACTCTTTAACCTGCTAAATCCTCTACTAAGCGGCTGATTTGAGCCAATCTATCATTATCTATTGAGTAGTAGATGAATTTTCCATCCCGGTCTGTATTCACTACCCCGGCTCTTCTCAAAATAGCTAAATGCTGAGAAGCAACACTCTGCTCTAATCGCAATTTGATATAAATATCCGTTACGGTTAATGACTCGTTTTCTTCCAGCAAGTTGATAATGCGTTGGCGTAATTTGTGGTTCACTGCACGCAAAACGAGTACAGCTTTTCTCAAGTCTGCATAGTCCAGGTGTATGTCTTTATCCCCACCTTCTCGCAATGTTACGTTTTCGTTTTTGTCCTTACTCATTGTTCCGGTTTTATGTTGTTAGATTATACATAGGACTAATGCATAAACTGTACCAACTTTTTATCTATGGATATAAAAATATATAACTAACTGCCTGTCAATAGGATTTAGGTAAGTATTTTATATCCTTTATATCATTATAAACGCAAAACCTTACAGAAGAGTTTTATTGGAACGAGTTATATTAGGTTTTTTTAAATACTTTGGGGTCAAATAGGCGGTAGAAGCGAAATCTTTTCGGCCCCAGGCCGCGGCCAACAAGTCTCCCATATTTTTGGCTGAAGCCCGCACTTCTGTCTCTCTCCACTGTGGAGCCTGCCCCCCAGCTTCTTTTACTTTCCAGCACCCATCCCCACTCAGCAATATCGGTGAGCTATGCTTATGCTTCCATTGTTCAACCCAGCTCTCGTCAATAACTTGAGCTCGCAAGGGCTCCACTTCTCGTCCGTCGGAGGAGTACACCGCCATATATACCTCGCGACGGCGAGCGTCTATCATTGGGATGTGTAGATATTCAGTATCAGGATAGCGCTTTCGAGTGGCACTGCTCATGATTTCTGTGGAATCCAACGCAATAAGGGGTATATCCCGGGCATATGACATTCCTTTGGCTATGGATAAACCTACTCTCAAGCCAGTATAAGACCCCGGACCATTACTCACCCCTATTGCCGATATTTCCGAAACCCCGATCCCGGCCTCCTCCAAACACTGCTGTATAAAAACTGCGCACTTTTCACTATGGATTCTCCCCTCCTCCTGCAGAACAGCTATTGGCTCTTTATCGTGAAATACAGCAATCGAACATACTGATGTTCCCGTTTCAATCCCTAAAAATTTGGCCATCTCCTACTTATTTACTGAGAGTATTTGCCGGTATTTACTATTTGATTGTAACACTTTCAATGCCTCTTGAATTTCGGGGTCAAATTGCAACTTTCTAATCAACCGCCCCTCCAGATACTCAAATCGCGAGACGATTTCTTCCGCAATGAGGTTTTCTATTAATGCTCTATGCTCTTCTAAGGCTTCTTCCTTGGCCTTCAATATACTTTTTTGGGCATTCCTTAGGTCTTTTTCGATGTCTTTCCAATAACCGTAGTTGTTCGCCACTTCCTCTAATTCCTGTAATTCTCGCTCTGCAGCAAACTCCAATTTTACAGCGTCGGACTTGATGTAATCAATAAATTGGTCGTAATCATCAAAGCTGTAGGATCTGGGGTCTTTAACAGACTCTAATTTTGAAATATATTGTGTGACAAATTTAAATATGGCGTGTTTCTCCTCTAGGGCTTCAAGCAACTCGATTTCTCGGTAGGGATCTAGCACGACATCGGGAAGAACTCCTCCTCCTCCGTATACCGTTCTTCCATTTTGAGTTGTGTACGTATTCGCCTCACTGGCGGAATCTGTGATATTCACCGCTTCACCATCTTTATACATCGCGCTTTGAATAGAACGACCACTGGGGATATAATACCGGCTGGTTGTCACTTTCACCTGATTGTTGTATTCGAGTTTCTTTACATTTTGAACCAAGCCCTTCCCATAGGTTCTTTGACCCATAATAACCGCTCTGTCGTAATCCTGCAAAGCCCCCGATACGATTTCAGATGCTGAAGCTGATCGCTCATCTACTAATACAACGACGGGCAAGTCCTTGAACACCGCTGCATTTTTGGTGCGAAACAACTGATCCCGCTCTTCTACTTTACTACGCGTGCTGACTACTAGTTCTCCTTTGGGAATAAATAGGTTGGTCAAATTAACGGCCTCACTCAACAGTCCTCCTCCATTTTGACGCAAATCTAAAATTAAGCCGTCAAGGTCTCCATCATTGCTTTCCATTAACTTCTCAATCGCTTGCTGAACATTCGCACCGGCTCGCTGTGTAAATGTGGATAAATTAACATACCCCATGCCCGCAGACACTAACTCCTCGTGTGGCACATTGGGTAAGGAGATTTGCTCCCGATACAACTCTACATCCAGCTCTTCGCCCGTACCGGGCCGACGCACTGTCAGTTGTAAGCCCGTCCCACTAGCTCCGCGCAACATTAAACGGGCTTTATCTAACCCAATTTGTTCTATGGAAACCTTTCCTATCGCAATAATCTGATCCCCGGCTTTCAATCCGGCATCGTCAGCGGCATAATCTCTGTAGGGTTGAGTAATGGTTAAATACCCATCAATTTCTATAATTTCAGCGCCAATCCCCTCGTATTTCCCCTCATTCTCAAGTTGATACCGTTCGATCTCTGACTCAGAGTAAAAGACAGTATATGGATCGAGGGACTCCACCATGGCATCTATTGCAGTACGCATTAATGTAGAAGGGTCCAATTCATCAACATAAGAGCTATTGAGTTCCTTGTAGATTTCGGCAAAAATCTCCAGGTTCTTTGTTATCTCAAAGTATCTGTTATTGTCAGCCGGGCCCAATTGAGTAGACATTAACAGTAAACTAAGTACGAGTAAAAAGGCCTGTCTTTTAATGATCATAGCGTTTATTTTAAAGAAAGAAGAGGCGGTAGTGCACTATCACCTATTCCTAACAACAGCGAAGATAGGAAGTATTTTATTTTATGTCTCCTTATAAAATTCAGACACCATGGCCTGCAATTCTTCCGGTCGATCCGCATGTACCCAGTGTCCTGCATCCAGCGTCTTAATTTGAACCTTTGAGAAAAGTTCATGCAAAGTCTCCATATCCCTGTCCCGAATATAGGAAGAGCGACTCCCTCGAACGAATAAAGTGGGCACATCTATCGGATCATCAATCGCTACAGCGGCTAAAATGCTTTCGTAATGCTCATAGATACTCTCTAAATTCATTCGCCACTCATATCCTCCCGAGGACTTTCTCTTCAGGTTTTTCAACAAAAACAATTGGACGGAGTCCTCGGAGATATATCGGCTCAAATGCTCCCGGGCTTCTTTTCTGCTCTCCACCTCCTCTATCGGTAATGAACGCAAGGCCTCAAATATCTTATCGTGACCCGCTGGATATGCTTGAGGACCAATATCTACGACCACCAAACGCCCCACTCTGTCGCTGTAGTCCATAGCTAATTGAATGGCCGTCTTTCCACCCATAGAATGCCCGAGAATATGCGCTTTCTCTATATCCAGAGCATCCATTAACTGAATCACATCTGCCGCCATCTTGCTATAATCCATTTCCGGCGAGTGAAAAGAACGCCCGTGATTGCGCTGATCAACTAAAATAAATTCAAATTCGTCTTCCAGGGCCTTGGTGAACGATTGCCAATTGTCCAGCATCCCAAATAATCCATGCAAGACAATGACGGACTCTCCTTGCCCCTGTCGTTTATAGTGTAGTGTTTTCATTTTTCTTGTGCTTTGTATTGTCTATAGCTGCCGCCCTGAGAAAGGACTTCAAAGCGAGCAAACATTTCTTCTGAATACCATTTCTCCTTTCGGGTCATTTCGACAATCTCCCGATGCTCTCTGTCTTCATAAGCAAAGCGATGGAGCGCTTCCGCTGAATCCCAAATACTTAGCGTTGCCTGCATCATGAGGGGCCATTCGCCAATTCCTTTTGTAAATCGACAACCCTGAGCTGCCTCTATCGCACGTCCTGCCTGAGGCACATAGTGCCAAAAGCGGTGAGCGCGCGACAAACGGACCTTCGCCCGCGTCAATACTGCTAAGGAGCCCCCGGAATAATTACTTCCCGCACAAAGTGGGTGAGATCCGTCCCAGGCACCGTGCACTTGCGTACACGATAATAACAATTGTAAGGACTCTTTACTATATTTCGCCCAGGGCAGTAAATAATTCTCACCGGATAAATGAGCCTCTGCTTTATCGCGATCCTTCCAAACAGCAAAAAACGCAAAAGAACTCCAATCCGGCCACATACTAAAGCCACTGCCGGAACCGCTACCTAAATGCCGACCAAAAACAGGTAGCTCATTCCTTTGCTGCGCTGATCGCAAGCCCATATCCTTTAGTGCGCGAAATTGGTGCCCCAAGCCCGACATGCGAAATAATTGAAAGGTAGCAAAAGCCCCGGCTGCTTTCTCCATGGTATAGTAACGAAAATCTGCTTCAATTGATGTCGCAAAAGTAAGAAAACACACACACCCACCTGATTTTTGCATTCAAAACAACAAGTGCGCTGTAAATTGTATTTTTACATTCTACTCACTAAAAGCAAGCATCCATGCCTGAGAATAAGAACTATTTCGCTCATGAAACCGCCGTCATCGATGCGGGCTGCCAGATTGGAGAGGGTACAAAAATTTGGCACTTTTCACATATTATGACTGATGCCATCATTGGCGAGCAGTGTAACATTGGTCAAAATGTTGTCGTAAGCCCCAAAGTAATCCTGGGTAAAAATTGTAAAGTCCAAAATAACGTTTCCATTTACACGGGTGTGCAATGTGCCGATGATGTGTTTCTCGGACCCAGCATGGTCTTCACAAACATCACCAACCCGCGCAGTGCCGTGGTGCGTCGGGGGGCGTATGAAGAAACCAGAGTCGGGCGTGGGGCCAGCATCGGCGCCAATGCAACCATCGTCTGCGGACGCGATATCGGAACCTTTGCATTCATTGGGGCCGGCGCCGTCGTGACCAAAGAGGTACTGCCCTATGCCCTGGTCGTTGGCAATCCGGCACGACAAATAGGATGGATGTCCGAATTTGGACACAAACTCAAATTCAACAGGAGCCAGCGCGCCATTTGCCCGGAAAGTGGAGAAGAGTACGAACTCAATTCCGGACGAGTTAAAAAGTTGTAGACCAGCTTCACTCACAGCTTTCCATTAAACTGTAACAGGCTCAATTCCTTCCGGATGAGAAAATAATTTACCTTTGTCTAACTGTAAGCCCGAGTTCTAGAGCTCGTTAAATTGTTGAATATGTATCCCGATTTGTCCTACATCTTGCACGATATCTTTGGGACGGCGCCAGACAATGCATTCAGCATTGTAAAAACCTTTGGCCTGCTCCTGGTTCTCGCATTCATAGCCAGTGCTTATGTCCTGCGCTTAGAACTCAAACGAAAGTACGAAGAAGGACTGCTGGGAGCAACCCAACAAACCATAAGCCGTGGAGAACCGGCTTCTCTTTCCACTTATATCACCCAAATCATCATTGGATTTCTCCTGGGTTTTAAAGGTGTCTTTATCGCTCAAAACACAGAAGCTTTTTCCCAAAATCCATTCGACCTGCTCATTTCTACTCAGGGCCACTTTTGGGCTGGCTTACTGGGCGCAGGTGTTTTTGGCGCGTGGACCTACTGGAGTAGCAAAAGAAAAAGCCTGGGTAAACCCGAAAAGGTAAAAGTCACTGTCACACCCCAGGACAAGGTCTGGGATATTACCATGATTGCTGCTATTTCAGGCATCATTGGAGCCAAACTATTCGCTATTTTTGAAAGCACCGAAACGCTTTCCCGATTCTTTGCCGATCCCATAGGCACACTTTTTTCGGGCAGTGGACTAGCCATTTATGGCGGCCTCATTGTAGCCTTTATCGCCGTGTATCGCTACGTCAAGAAAAATAATATGCCCCCTATACATATTATGGATGCCGTTGCCCCAGCCCTTTTGGTTGGTTATGCCGTGGGTCGAATGGGCTGCCAACTCAGTGGCGATGGAGACTGGGGCATAGTCAATGCCATGGAAATTCCCTCCTGGTGGATTCTGCCGGAATGGATGTGGAGTTTCGATTACCCTCACAATGTGCTCAACAGAGGAGAGCTCATTGAGGGCTGTGACTGGAACTATTGCCGACGCTTGTCCGAAGGAGTATTTCCTACCCCCATTTACGAGACCATCGTGTCCCTCATTCTAGCAGCTGTTCTTTGGGCCCTCCGCAAAAAAATGACCATCCCGGGCACCCTATTCTCCCTCTACCTCATCATGAACGGTGTAGAGCGCTTTTTTATAGAAAAAATTCGGGTGAACGATATTATCGACATGGGCTTCGTCCAGGCTACGCAAGCTGAAATTATTTCTGTGCTCACCGTAATTACGGGTATTGTCCTTTGGATTACTCTCTATAAACGAGCCAAATCATGAAGCGAAAAGCTGTCATCATAGCTGCTATCATTATTGGACTGTTTTTATTCTTTGGCCAGCTCGTCAATGCCTGGCACATGGCTGACTTCTTTGCAGAAGTAAATCAACCCGATTGGGGACCCGGCCCCATCGGCTGGGCCGCCGCTCAACTCGCACTGTATTTTGCCCTGGGGTATATTATTTATCGCCTCATGGTCTTGCACCATTTGCTGATTCGACCCGCAACTTTATGGCTCGTACTCTCTGCGCTCATGTGGGAGTTTTTTAAATACACCCTCTTTCACCAGAGTTTCCCCTTCCTCTCCTTTTTTATCCTTATCCTTTTTGGCATAATGTTTCTCCTCCTCAACCTGTTTCTCTTCCGGGAAGACGGCCGACTGGGAGTTATTGCCCTGCCACTGACGCTCTTTTTCTGGCTGCTCGTCATCCCCTGGTATTATCAGCTTCTCCAACTCAATACCATCGCAACACAACAATAAGGCTGTGTCGTACATTATAATATAGACAACCACAAAATGAGGTGGGAGCCATTAATTTCTCCTACCTTTGAGTTATTCAATTAAAAAACACATTGTTATGTCACAAGCAAAAAAAGACGACAAAGTAAAAGTTCATTATACAGGAAAGTTGCCTTCCGGAGAGGTATTCGATTCCTCCAGAGAACGGGAACCCCTTGAGTTTACGGTTGGTGCCGGACAACTCATTCCGGGGTTTGATCAAGCTGTAGAAGGAATGAAAGTCAAAGAAACAAAAACGGTCAATATTCCTTCGACAGAAGCTTATGGGCCAACGAATCCGGACCTGGTTCGCAACGTATCTCAGGAACAATTACCCGAAGATATCGAACCGGAAGTAGGACAGACACTTGTCGCCTCAGGACCGGAAGGACAGGAAACCAGACTCATCGTTACAGAAGTACACGATGAACATATCGTCGTTGACGCCAACCATCCCCTCGCCGGGAAAGATTTGGTGTTTGACCTCGAACTCGTTAGCATAGTGTCCTAAACACAATAGCATACGAAAAGCTACAGGAAAGTAAGCTGAGATAACACCCCTTCGGAGCAACTCAATCTGATTGTGCTTCGCAGGGGTGTTCTTTATTTAATAAGACTTCCATAGAATCAATGGGCTCAATGCCACTGCCCGAAGGCATAGATACGCTCACCGATAGGAAAGGCTGATCGCCAATATCCGTGGCCGCCTGCGTATGAATCCCCCCCACATCAGGCAGGTGCTCTGCCAAAAAAGTCGCGTCCTCAATCTCCAGCGCCACCAGATCCACAAAGGAGGCCCCCGCACTCCCAACAGATCGACTGCTGCTATCCATTGCGATAATCGAAAAGGTGTCCTGAGTCATGCCCGGATTTAGCATGCAAAAAACAAGCAGGGCGATCATTCCATACTTTCTCATATCACTTTTATTTTTTGGGCGTGCCCCCTCGCTCGGCCTGTGGCCTGCTCGGGGTCGGTCCCCTCCGGAGTACCGTGCTCGAGAGGCGTAAAAATTTACGCCTCTACTTCGCACCGCACCGCCTGCGGCGTTGCGCCCTCCGGGCACCTCACGCTTGCGGCCTTCGACCGACGAAGCTGTATATCAGCGTAAGCGGTCCGGCCGCTTTCCCCGGTGGCATTCTGCTCCAAAAGGCCGGGGAAATACCAAATTTATGCGCTTCGCTTACAAGTACTTATGCCAAAAGGCTTATACAGTGGACAAAAACTTACAAAGCTCGTCAATACAAATATTATGGCCAGTACTAACAATACTATTGCCCATGTCCCGGAAATAATATTCGCGTAATACAGCGCCGCTATAGCGATGGCTATAATAATGCGAATTGTCCGGTCTGCCGTTCCCATGTTTTTTCTCATGTTTCAATTTTTTTTGTTGGTTGCCTGCTCTCCTAATATACAAAAAAACTCTCAAAAGGATATTGGCAGAATCGCCATTCGCCCTTCTCTGACCATTGGTACACTGCCTTCAAAACCCAAGTCAATACCACATTTTTCCAAATAGACGACCTATATCCCGAAAAATG
>JAWLFI010000217.1:0-3901 GCA_041685645.1 Saprospiraceae bacterium
TCGGAATTCTACATTATTGAATTTCAATTGATCGGCATTCCTTCTCGCTCTCTGAATCATGGCATCTGAAAAGTCCACGCCAATGACTTTGCCGGTAGAACCGGTTTCATGTCGGGCGACAAAACAGTCATTGCCCGCTCCTGAGCCAAGATCCAGCACCGTGTCGCCCTGCTTGATTTTGGCGAATGCAGTGGGAAGGCCACAACCCAGGCCCAAATCGGCTACAGATTGGTATCCTTCGACAGATGAATAATCATCCTTCATGATTTGATACACTTTCTCGGTATTAGAAGAAGATCCGCAGCATGATTCTTGGGTGGGAGAATTGGCGATTTGAGAGTATTTTTCTTTTACTGTATCCTTGATATCTTTCTTTTTCATAATCAGGTGCTTTATGTTTCTTTTATTTGTTGTAGACAACGGGCAACAAAGGACCTTTGATCAGGAGCAATACAATACATCACCGTTCTGCCCTGAGAGCAGGCGGATATTAAGCCTGCGGTTTTCAGTTCTTTGAGATGTTGAGAAATAGTTGCCTGCGCCAAACCCATTTCATCGACGATATCCCGACAAAAACACTCTTGCGTTTCCATCAACTTGTCTAAAATGGCTATGCGCGCCGGATGGGCAAGGGCTTTATATGTCCTGGCCAATTGCATTTGCTCCTCTGTGTAAATATTTCCTTTCGTCGCTCCCATAATTCATCGTAATATACCGATTATATAAATAACTTTTCTTCTGAAAGGATTATTATTGATTCATCCCGGGGTTTTTAGCAGCAGCCTAACAGGACTTAATACTTCTTTAGCACCAACTTGGGGTCTTCGCTAATTCCTTTCAATAGGTGGATGGTACCGTACTCTTCATGCTCTAACTCGTCTCTGTCGGTCTCCACTCCAAAAGATTGAATCATGGGTAAGATATTATCTCCATGACCACAAATAACTACGGATTTACCTGCATACGCAGTGGGAATAGTATCTAGCAAAGTCTCCCACTGATGCGCTTCGTAAGATTGAATGTCCAGTCCCTTATCAGAAGCCAGAGGCATGACGGTTTGAATATTTCTGTCGTAGGAGGTAGAGTAGATGGCAGCTATTCTTATTGAATCCATCAAATTCCTCAAATCAATCGCTCTTTCGCGACCTTTTTCCGTTAAAGGAGGATTATCAGATGAGTCGCTGAGGTCTTTTTCTGCATGACGCACCCAATAGATCTCCGTAGTATCTTTATCCACTGAGCAGGATACTAGCAAAAACAGTAGTGTGGTGAAGAGCAAGAGGAGTTTGGCTTTCATATGCTTATATTTTTACCTTAAACGACGCCCTGGTCAATCATAGCATCTCCTACTTTGAGAAATCCGGCAATATTCGCTCCTGCGAGGTAATTGTCCGGCTGATCGTATTTCTTTCCAAAATCCAAACACTGTGAGTGAATATTATGCATAATAGCTTTCAATTGTTCGTTGACTTTTTCCCTTGACCAGCCCATCCGCTGGGAGTTTTGAGACATTTCCAAGCCGGATACTGCTACTCCGCCGGCATTTGCCGCTTTTCCCGGAGCATAGAGTACTTCACTGTCCTGAAACACGCGAATGGCTTCATTCGTACAGGACATATTGGATCCTTCAGCGACGAGCTGTATATTGTTATCTACGAGTTGCCGAGCGTGATCTTGATTGATCTCGTTTTGTGTAGCGCAGGGGAAGGCGCAATCTGCGGGCTGTTGCCAAAGGCTAGCCTCGGGATTGTGTTTTCTAGAAATGTACTGAATGTTGTCATATCGTTGGGCATACACATCGAGTCCTTTTCTCTCTTCGTTTTTCACCTTCATCAAATGCTTGAGTTTATCAGGAGTAAATCCTTCCTCGTCAATGATATAGCCTTTCGAGTCTGATGCTGTAATCACGCGTGCTTTGAGATTTAAAAGTTTTTCAATAGCATATTGGGCTACATTTCCGGCCCCGGAAACTAAACAACTCAAACCTTTGATCTCTCGGTTTTGGTGCTGCAACATTTCCTGAGCGAAATAAACTAAGCCATAGCCGGTGGCCTCCGGACGAATGAGGCTGCCGCCCCAGTTGATGCCCTTGCCGGTCAGAACTCCGGTAAATTGGTTTTTGATGCGTTTGTACTTTCCGAATAAGAAGCCTATTTCCCTGTTGCCAACTCCAATATCCCCTGCGGGGATATCCGTTTTATGTCCGATATGGCGGAACAATTCATTCATAAAAGCTTGACAAAACCGCATGACTTCTATGTCACTCTTGCCTTTGGGATTGAAATCGGCGCCTCCTTTTGCGCCACCCAGGGGTAAGGAGGTGAGAGCATTTTTTGATACTTGCTCGAAAGCTAAGAACTTGAGGATGCTTAAATTGACAGAGGGATGAAACCTCAAGCCACCTTTATAGGGTCCCAGTGCCGAATTCATCTGGACTCTGTATCCCCGGTTGATTTGTACTTCCCCGTCATCATCTATCCAGGGCACGCTAAAGGAAATAATTCTTTCCGCCTCTGTCATTCGCTCCAGAATTTTGTATTTATTGTATTTCGGCTGCACGTCTAAAACGGGGGCTACACTCTCATAAAACTCTTCTACTGTCTGAATAAATTCGGGCTGATGGGGGTTACTATCTTTGAGGCGCTGAATAAAATCACTCATGGGGTTATTTTTTGTGAAATTTCGACAATTCTCATGACATCCTTTGTATTTTTGACTTTTAAAAGCAAGCTATGCAATCAGAGACGCCAAAGGTAATATTTGAAGATAATCATTTATTGGCTATAAATAAACCAACTGGGTGGTTAGTTCAATCTGATCGGACTGGAGACTTCACTGCATTGGAATGGGCCAAAGAATACATCAAGGTAAGGTATAAGAAACCCGGCAAGGTATTTCTGTCGCCCGTTCATCGAATTGATCGTCCGGCTTCCGGCGTGGTTTTAATGGGCCGAACGAGTAAGGGGTTGAGTCGCATGAATCAATTGATAAAAGATAGAGAGGTCAAAAAAGTATATTGGATGGTATCTATGACCGCACCGCCTGAGCCTTCTGCTCGCCTTGAGCATTATATTCTCAAGGAAAAAATGAAAAATCAGGTAAAGGCCATTCCCATCAATAAAAATCCCCCCAAAAAAGCTAAAAAGGCCATTCTCACTTTTGAATTAGTCGCTGAGATTGAAGGCCGATTTTTGATTCGGGTAGAATTGGAAACGGGCCGCCCACACCAAATCCGGGCACAAATGGCTGCCATAGGTTGCTCTATCATTGGTGATCTCAAGTACGGAGCTCCGGAACCTTTACCCGATCAAGAGATTGCCCTGCATGCCGCTCAGATGAGGTTTGTTCATCCGGTCCGGAACGAGGCTGTCACTATAGTTGCAGATCCTCCGGAGACCGAGATGTGGCGTCGTTTCAAATCTTTTCTCTGATTGTTTATGATGCAGTTGAATTTTGTCTTACATTTGCGTTCGGCAAGGGCTACACGACCAGCTCCCTCCGAATTCCCCCAGGGTGGAAACACAGCAAGGGTAGGCAGGTTGAGCGGTGCGATGTAGTTCCTTGCTTTTTTTATTTTATCTTGTGTTCTGAATGACTAAAAACTCAAAATCCAAAGCATGAAATTTTTTATCGACACAGCCAATTTAGATGAAATTCAAGAAGCAAAAGATCTCGGTATACTCGATGGAGTAACGACCAATCCTTCATTAATGGCAAAAGAGGGGATCTCAGGGAAGGATAATATCTTCAGTCATTACAGGAAAATTTGCGATATAGTGGATGGGGATGTGAGTGCTGAAGTAATTTCTACTGACTTCGAAGGCATGATAGCGGAAGCTGATGAACTCGTTGACATTGCCTCAAATATCGTCATTAAAATTCCCATGATTCGGGATGGTGT
>JAWLFI010000043.1:0-6867 GCA_041685645.1 Saprospiraceae bacterium
AACGGTAGCTGCGGGTATGATTATATAATTGCATTTCAGTATCGATCAAAATATTATTATCAGTAAGATCTTCAACCTCTTCAATAAAAAATACGCCCCGAAAGAGTCCCTCGCTTTCCTCCGGTCGGACATGCACAATCACGTCTTACCCGACGTAGACGATGGGTCTCCGGACATGGCTTCAAGCATGCGAATGCTGGAACAGTACGTCGAAATGGGCTGGGAAAAAGTTACAATTACTCCTCATATCAACGAAGACTATTTCCCCAACTCATCCGACCACTTGCGTTCTGTTTTTCGGGAATTGTGCACAGCAGCCCGGGAAAAAGGGATAGACCTGGAACTTCAACTTGCTGCCGAGTACAAAACCGACGGGCTTTTTCGGGAGCGTTTGCAAAATAATGATGTATTAACTGTGGGAAACGCTCACGTTTTAATTGAACTTCCCTTTTTTCATCCTCCCTTAGATTGGGAACAATATTTTTTCGAACTACAAATGAAGGGATTTACTCCCATTTTGGCACACGCCGAAAGATATACATATTGGGCCGGAGATCTCGAGAAATTTTCTATATTACAACACAGAGGAGTCCAATTTCAACTCAACTTGAGCTCTATCATAGGTAAGTATGGACCCGAAGTGAAAAAATTAGCTCTTCAATTAATCAAAAAGGGAGCCTATCAGTGGGTCGGTACTGATGCACATAGCTGCTCTGATCTCGAAACACTAGCCATGAAATTGCCGCGAAAGTGGCCCAATCAATTAAAAACCTCACAATTTAAAAATAATGTTATCCATTAATCGCAGCTTTCTACTTTTCGGCTCGGGCTTGCTACTCATTATGCTTATGAGCTCTTGCGTAGGCTTAGATCAGTTAGTGAATTTTAATCAGAGCAAACCCATTTCCGATGAGGTGTTTGACGTACCTCCCCCTCCTGAATTTCAGGTTCAGACTGACGATATCCTACAAATCCAGGTGAGCTCTTCCAATATGCAACTCGCCGCTCCATATAACCCATTTATGCCTTCAGATGGTCGCATGGCGGGTGGCGGTGGTATGAGCGGCGGTGACGAAACAGGCCCCATGTCATATTTAGTTTCTAAAGACGGAACGATTTACTTTCCCAGATTTGGTCAGGTAGAAGTCGGTGGCTTGTCCACCACAGAAATTACGGCTAAGCTCACCGAGATGCTCAAACCGGCCATAAGTGATGCGGTAGTCAAAGTGCGCATTCTTAATTTTCGCGTCACCGTCACGGGAGAAGTTAGAAATCCGGGCCCCGTGAGTGTGCCGGAAGAATCCCTGACCATACTGGAGGCCATCGGGATGTCCGGTGATTTTACGGAATTCTCCAATCGAGAAAATGTGCTTGTCGTAAGAGAAGTGGATGGAAAGCGAACCTTTAAGCGACTCAATGTTCTCACCACAGAGGTGTTTGACTCTCCATACTACTACTTACAACAAGGTGACTTGGTCTACGTAGAACCCCTCGAACAAAAATCGGGCATTCTTTCGAATGAAGCTAGAGCCACCTTTAGTATTGTCGGAGGCGTCAGCTCAGTTGTCTCTCTCGTGGTTACCATCCTGGCCGTAACTGGAACTATATGACCCCTATGTATTCTATCATTCGTGAAATTATTTAATGTGAACGACTCTTCAATTTATCAAGCTCATCAGGAACAGGAAGAGCTGGACGTTAAGCAACTTCTCCTTAAGGTCTGGTATTACAAGTTTTGGTTTTTATCGGCCATTCTCCTTTTCCTCGCTCTGGGTTTTCTCTACCTGCGCTATAGCCAACCCACCTACAGCTCTTCCGCTAAAATATTTATTCGCGATAACCGATCGGGGGGCTCCGTATCCGAGGAAATGATCTTTCAGGACCTCGGACTCCTCAATTCCGATAAGAATGTGCTCAATGAAATAGCTATTCTCAAGTCCAGAGACTTGATGAAAGAGGTCGTCGAGGCGCTGGATCTTCATTTCGAGTGGATGAAAACCGGAACCGTCAAAACGACGGAAGACTATTCCAAATCTATCGCTCAATTGGATACCGCCTCGGTAAAAGGTACTTTTTACTTTACACCCCTCTCTGAAGACAATTTTCGCCTGTCAAAAGATGAAGATGAAGTTGGTGAAACCTATGCTTACGGTGAGCGCATCCGTTGGCAAGAAGGCTTTCTTTCCCTTTCTCCGGCTCCTTCCCCAAATGTACAGATGAATCAGAAATATATACTCCATATCTACTCGCCGGAAAGTGTCGCTTCCCGTTATTCCAATGCTCTGCAAGTGAAACGGGAATCAGATTGGGCTACGCTGCTCAATATGCAAATAGAAACCAATGTTCCCGAAAAAAGCGCTGATATTCTCGATCAGGTCATTGAAATTTATACTCAGCGATCGCTGAGAGAAAAAAATGAAGGCTATGAGCGCACCCTCGGCTTTATTGAAGAGCGAATCCGCCTCCTAACAGACGAACTCGGCCTGGTAGAGCAGACCATTGAATCCTTCAAAAAGAAAAATCAAATCGCCGGACAGGCGGGCGAAGCCGTCAGCGAACTCAGTTCGCAGATGGTGGAAGCTGAAACCAATAAACAACGACTGGAGGTCCAAAAGGAAATTATCCAACAACTCGAAAATCTCTTGTCCGACCCCGAAAAACCGTATCAGTTTCTCCCGGGCTCCCTATCTCCTGAGAATGAGAGACTGACCGGACTCATCGAACGATACAATACCTTTATCCTTCGAAGAAATCAATTTCTCGTCACTGCCGGACCGGAAAACCCGGATGTGAGATCTCTCGAAGCAGAAATTAACAAGCTCAAGGAAAGTATCTTCGACAATATCGATCGCGCCTACAATGAAATTGATGTGACTTATGAAGCGGCTGACCGCAGAAGCCGACGCTTGCAAGGAGAATTTACAGCTATTCCGAAAAAAGAAAGGGAGTTATTGGAAATTGTCAGACAACAAAAAATCAAAGAGTCGCTATACCTCTATCTGCTCCAAAAACGCGAGGAAATTGCCCTTTCTATTTCCATGGCAACCAGTAATGTGCGTGTCGTGGACTGGCCGGTAGTAAGTAACACTCAGGTCTCTCCCAAACCGATTCAGGTCTATGCCATTGCACTTTCTCTCGGCCTGACCCTGCCCCTGGGCATTGTCCTTCTCCTGCAATTATTCAATACGAAAGTGAAGTCGAGAGATGATATCAAAGAACTCGTCAACTTGCCCATCGTAGGCGAGATTTTGCAGAGCTCAGCGGCAAAGGATAAGTTGATTGGCCATGGAAAAACACAGGCTGCCGAAATGTTTCGCCTGCTGAGGACCAACCTGAGCTTTCTCTTACCGCAAAAGAAATCGCCCCATGTGTTGGTGACCTCTTTTGAATCCGGGGAGGGGAAGACCTTTGTTGCGGCCAATCTCGCTCTATCTCTCTCCCTGACGGGCAAAAAAGTTTGTATTCTAGGGCTAGATTTAAGAAAGCCCAAGCTGCATACCTATTTTGGCGCCCCGCACAATCAGCCGGGAGTCACTGCATATATTATGGGAGAAGCCTCATTGCCGTCGATCACTCACACGGCAGAGCAGCATCCCAATCTCGATTATATCCTCAGCGGAACCATCCCGCCCAATCCGGCAGAACTCCTGCTCAATAGTCGCTTCGAGGAATTGCTCCGGAAACTGGAGGAAAGCTACGACACTATCATTTGGGATTCGGCCCCCGTTGGTCTGGTCGCAGATACCCGAAGCATCAAAGATCTCGCCGATGCCACACTTTTTGTCGTGAAACAAGGCTACTCGCAGAAAAAGGCCCTCACCAGCCTTTCAGATGAACGATCGGACTATCAACTGAAAAATGCCGCCATCGTATTTAATGGCATTAAAGAAGGCAGTTTTTACGGTTACGGCCGCTACAACTATGGCTACGGAAAATATAATAAAGGGTATTATCAATAGTTTATTTTTTTGGGCGTCACCCCGCCAAATGGCGGGGTCGGGCTATGCGGCACTTCGGTCCGTCTCGCTGCGACTTTGCAGCCGAGCGAGACGGACGGCTTCGCCTGCCTACTATCCCTGACGCGGGCAGGCGAACCAGACTTCTACTTCCCGTTTAGGGAAAGCATCATTTGTGTCTCCTACCTTACTTTTTAACCTCGCCCCTGAAAAAAGGGGCTAAAATGAACTCATGCGATTATTAATTACCGGTGGAGCCGGATTTATCGGATCCAATTTGGCCGACCACTTTCTCGATCATCCCGAAGTTGAATTGGTGCGCGTCCTCGATGATCTGTCCAATGGATATCAGGAGAACGTCGATCGGCTCAGTTCCAGACCCGGCTACGAATTTATTAAAGGAGATATCCGCGATTATGACAGCTGCCTGAAGGCAATGGAGGGGATAGACCGCATCAGCCATCAGGCGGCCCTGGGCTCCGTTCCACGCTCCATTGAAAACCCCATGGCGACCAATGCCGTCAACGTGGGTGGGACAGTGAATATATTACACGCTGCACAACGCAAAGGCATAGACCGGGTGGCGTTGGCCTTTTCCTCCAGCACCTATGGCGATAGTAAAGAACTCCCCAAAGTTGAAGAGAATATCGGATCGCCGCTTTCACCCTATGCAGTTAGTAAAGTAGCCGCAGAACAATATGCAGATGTGTTTCAACTCACCTACGGGCTCGACTATGTCGGCCTGCGCTATTTTAATATTTTCGGCCCCTACCAAAATCCAAATAATCCCTATGCCGCAGTGATTCCCATTTTCTGCAAAGCATTTATTGAGGGAAAAGCGCCCACCATCAATGGTGACGGAACCCACAGCCGGGACTTTACCAATGTCGCCAATGCCATTCACGCGAATGAGCTTGCGCTGTTTACTCAAAAAGAAGAGGCGCTCAACGAAGTGTATAATGTAGCCTGCGGAGATCAGGTAACCCTCAATGAAATGGTAAATCACCTCCGCAAAATATCCGGGAAGGATATAGAGCCCATGCACGGCCCCACACGACCCGGAGATGTGCCCCATTCCAAAGCAGACATTTCAAAAATCAAGAACCTGCTGGGATATCAACCCAGGGTTCGATTTTACGAAGGACTGGAGAAAGTCTATCATTGGTACGATCAGCAGATGAAAGCAGGTTGATAAGAACGCCCTCATTTCGATAACTAAAAAAGCCTCATACAAACTAACTGTATGGGGCTTTTTTTTTGCACTAATCTCTGAGTGGTAGCAGAAGCAAACTCTTTTGGAACTAGTGTCATGACCACTATATCCTTCCCGCTACCCGCGAACGCAGGTGGATGAAGTGATTGGCATTCCGGAGGAAACACTGTCCTCAGTGAGAGGGGGGCGATACCCCATTGGTTTCCGGGCCTGCTATTGAGAGCACATTCCTACGCCTGCACAGCTATTTCTTCAAACCCAAAACTCGTGAATCCAAAGTGTGCTTAACATCTATATCTAAAATTAAATGTGATTCATTAAAACAAAATTAATGGTGGACCCGTTGAAATCTAAACTAAGAATAGAAGAACTATGAATTTGAAATTTTTTGCCCTCAGTGTTTTCCTCCTTTCTTTTGCATGGGGCTGTCAACAAAACAGCGATAGTGAACAGGATAGTCCGGAAAGCCAGGAACAAGTTCCCGAGCAAAACCAACAAGCTCCTCAACAAAACCAACAAGCTCCTCCTCAAAATCGACAGGCTCCCAACCAAAATCAGGCTCAGGGTGGCGATGTCAGTGATGAGGAATTACAGAAGTATATTTCCGCTTCTCAGGAAGTTCAAGCCATAAGCCAGAATATACAACAAGAGATGGTTTCCGTTGTGGAAGAACAAGGATTGGAAGGTCAGCGTTACAGTGAAATTCAGCAAGCTCAGCAAAGTCCAAATGCTGAATCCAATGCTACTGAAGAAGAAATGCAAAAATTTCAGGCAGCTACTCAAGAGTTACAGAAGATTCAGTCCCAGGCCCAACAGGAAATGGCGGACAAGCTCTCTGAAGAAGGCCTTACGGAAAACAGGTATCAAGAAATCAATATGATGATTCAGAGTGATCCGGAATTGCAACAAAAATACCAATCGATGCAGCAAGGGCAAAATTAGTTTTGCTCTAGATTAGGTATTTGAGCCTGTGATAACTCCGTGCGAGGCAAGGGTGTTTGATACGCCATAATGTATTCTACGAATAGGTATACTCCCTTTCGTAGGGTCTGAGGTATGGCAAACACACCATTTTCCTTGCCCTCTTGGGTCGCTCAAAAAGTGACAATCATTCGCGTGCGAGTGAATTGCGGGCAGGCCCCGCTAAAAAGGAAGAAGATTGAGTACATACAGCTAAATCTCCAACGCAACCACCAACCCTCGTAGCGAAGGAAAACCTTCGGAAAAATTCCTTCTTTGGGCCTGTGATTTTTTACTGGGCCCTTTTCAGGGTTTATTTTCGGGTAAAGCGAGTCGGTACCTCCGGGTTCCCCCGCAGACTCGTGCGATCAGATTATCAGCATACGATTCGCAAAAATGGGTTCTATCTTTACATCCTTTCGCTCTGAGCACATCAACCGTTGGCATTATTTCATCACGCTGGGCTTAGCTGTGTATGCCCAGGTGCTGAGCTGGGGGTAAGTCTCCGGCGCAAGGATGCTTTTATGCCCTCCCGCGCCTATAGGGGAGGCTACGCGCAATCTGCCTGCGCTGTTCGCTGTAGGGCGGTGGTGCCATGGTGGTGATTTGTGGTGGTGGTGTATTGATGAAGGTGAAGCTGGAGATTTACCTCAGCCGGCGCACCTGCGCTAGTGCTGCGGAAGGTCCCGCGCCGGGGCGCGGGAGTGCGAGCGGAGCGAGTACCGAACGAAGGTGGAG
>JAWLFI010000043.1:6967-16036 GCA_041685645.1 Saprospiraceae bacterium
GGAGATTTACCTCAGCCGGCGCACCTGCGCTAGTGCTGCGGAAGGTCCCGCGCCGGGGCGCGGGAGTGCGAGCGGAGCGAGTACCGAACGAAGGTGGAGCCTGAAGCATAACGCCGCCCCGAAACACGTTGAGGGGCGGAGCGCCCTAATCATTCATATCATTGCGTCCTACTTTCGCTGGCATGGGAACTAGTTTTTTCTCTTTATGGTCTCTAATATTTCTATGACTTTGTATATTCTATTTCCGTTCAATTTAATGGTTAGGGCTTCTTTGAATGCGCCCTCCTCCTTCATAAATAATTTTGCTCTGTCGAAACCGGTCTTGCTGAAATACAACACCATATGGAGATCGTCGTCCAGGCAAAAGTCAATCCTTTGATCTAAGGTCTCATCGTAAATTGGATTTTCCCGTGCAGAGTACTCGACCTCCTCCGGCAATGGGGTGGGAAGTTCGCGGCCGAAATAAAGGTGACAATCTAAACCACAAGGAAAGTAATAATAGAAATGAATGCCGGATGGGGAGAATTTATCGAATTTAGGCTGAAACAGTCCATCCTGATGTAAGCCTCTTCCCGAGTAATTCCGGGGAAACTGAACGACGTAATTCCACTTAAATTCCTCCACGGAATATACGGGGTTCAGGCCCATGGTTTGACAGTTGTCTTCCAGGTCTTTTTCCTGACAAGCAATGAATAATACCGTGAGGAAAAGAAATGTAAATAGGGTTTTCATCTGAGCTTTTTCAATTAATGAGGTCGGTTTTTGCGGTTTTTTCATTATTCTGCGAGTTTTTCGTCTCTGTCGGCTTACAATTTATTGTTGGACTCGAATCCGCTCTGCCTTGACGGGCATCTGATGATGGGCCGGCCTGCCATCTCGATATCAATTCATTAGGTGCTTTTTAGTGGCGTCTTTCCAGCCTGCCCGACTGCCATAGTCCACAAAATACACCTTGAGATCTGACTGGCTTTTGTAATCGACGAAGTAAATTTTTGTTCTTGCCTGACTGGCATATGTAGTAAAGAACCAATTCCCCTCGTTTTTCGCTGCCTGACTCGGGTATTTTACTTTGTGAACCAGGAGGTCGGCCTGGCTTTCGTAGTCCACGACAAATACTTTCACATCTGCCTGACTCGGATAATCGACCGAAAAGACTTTTTGGGCACTCCCAATGTGGGCAGCCAAGGTCAGTGTTAAGAGGAGGAGGCCGATTTTCATTTTTGTATCATTCTGTGAATTAGACTTTTACTTTAGGCTATAGCTTTACAAATCTCAGCGGTTGGATATTAGAATTAACAAGATGTAAATAATACACTCCAGAGGGGATGTCGGAAATATTTATATTTACCGATCTCGTTTTGAACCGAAAAATGCAAGCGTTTTTCGCCCTACGGGCCGAAGCTTTCGCTGTCGATCGTCAACCCACAATTAAACAATTGTTATTCAACAATGGTTTGGATATGAGTAGTGACTGACTGCACAGGAAGCCATTACCTATAGACTTTATTAGCGGCTTTATTTCCATATTGTATGTTGACATATCAACTTTTACAAGTATTATTTTGTGGCTCTTTCTAATCTATCGTTAATGGATTTACCTAAATCAAAATCTGGAAATCGTTGTGCAACTATCATATCCAAATTTAAGTCGTCTAGCACGTGAAGTGCACGGTATAACTTAGAAGCAGCTTCTTTCAAATCTCCAGACTTTGATAAAATTTCAACATGCTTAATATTTGAAGCAGTTATGGCTTCTGAAAAGCTTACCAAACCAATTCTTCGATCCTCGTAATTTGTTATAAATTTTTCGATATCGTTTGTGAGGTATGTCTTAGTTTTGGGTGAGTAATGTTTGGCTAACATGCCTGGAGCATTAGGTGCTTTTTCTTTATTGTTTTTTACGTCAATTATTCCAACGACATTTTCAATTTCTTCTATGGAGATTGATCCCAGTCTATAGAGTATCGGTTCATTATTTTCAAATCCAATGATGGTAGATTCCAATCCATTCATACAGTCTCCGCCTTCAAGTACCATATGTATGGAGTTCTTAAAATAGCTTTCAACATGTAATGCATTCGTTGGACTTATTCTATTAAACGGATTTGCACTCGGCGCAGCTAGTGGAAAGGATAACTCTTTTAGCAACTTTAAAGTGACTGGATGATTCGGTATTCTGACAGCTACAGTATCTTTACCGGCTGTTATTAAATCTGGGAAGCTCGGGTTTTTTTTTAAAATCAAGGTCAACGAACCGGGCCAAAAAGTATTTGCAAGAAGTTGTGCCTTAGCAGGAAATTCGCTTACAATTTCGTCCAATTGTTCAATGGAATGAATATGCACAATCAATGGATTGAATAATGGTCTTTGTTTTACTTCAAATATTTTTCGAATGGCCTTCTCACTGTAACTATTCCCCGCTAATCCATAAACTGTCTCAGTGGGTATGCCTACTACACCTTCATTTTTTAATATTTCAACTGCCTTACTAATGTTATTTGAAATTATGGTCATAGTTGAAGTGAGTTAGTGGTAAACGCTATAGGCATTCCAAAGGTGTTTTCGTGAAACAAACCATTATCATAGACTAAATTCCCATTTACAAATGTCTGGCTGATTTTCGTTTGAAATGTAGTTCCCTCTAATGGCGACCATCCACATTTATACAGAAGATTGTCTTTAGCAACTGTCCATGGGTTATCTATATCTACCAAAGTTAAATCTGCATAATAACCTTCTCTGATAAATCCTCTTTTGGTCATACTGTATAGAACGGCTGGGTTGTGACACATTTTTTCAACTATTTTTTCCAATGAAATCAGACCTCGTTTATAAAACTCTAACATACAATTAAGCGTGTGTTGCACCATTGGTGCTCCCGACATAGATTTAAAATAGGGTTGTTGCTTTTCTTCCAAAGTATGTGGAGCATGGTCGGTAGTTATAATGTCAATTCTGTCATCGAGCAATGCCTTTAATAAACCTTCTTTATCCTGTTCCGTCTTTATGGCTGGGTTCCACTTAATAAGCATTCCAAGGCGGTCGTAGTCTTTATCTGAAAACCATAAATGGTGTACCGAAACCTCAGTAGTTATTCTTTTCTGGTGTAAAGGAATGTCATTCTGAAAAAGATGTGTTTCTGCTTCTGTTGTTAGGTGTAGAATATGGAAGCGGGCGTTGTGCTTTTTTGCTAATTCAATTGCACGTTTGGTGGCCTCAAAACAGCCTTCAGCACTTCGTATAATAGGATGAAACTTTGCTGGAATATCCTCTCCGTATTTTTCTCTAAAAGCCTGTTCATTGGCTTCTACAATTTCTTCTTTCTCTGAATGAATAGCAATAATTGATTTGCAGTTAGCGAAAAGTTTTTCCATTGTATCTGGGCTATCAGCTAAGAGGTTTCCTTTTTTGGTGAAATATAAGCCGTCATCAGAAACACCAATAAATTGGCTAGTATCCATCTTGATTACATTATCAATATTATCTCCATTGACCCCAAGGAAGAATGAGTAGTTCGCAAGAGATTTTTTGGAAGCGATTTCATATTTTTCTCTTAGGCTCTCTACAGTCAAAATATTTGGAACTGTATTTGGCATATCAATAAAAGAAGTCACACCGCCTGCTATAGCAGCTTTGCTTTCGGTATATAAATCGCCTTTATGTGTAAGTCCTGGATCCCTAAAATGAACTTGTCCGTCAATAATTCCTGGAAATAGGTGTTTGCCTGTGCCGTTAATTACTTTGTAAGTTGGTTCAATCTTGATGTTTCCAATTTGATGAATAAGTCCATCCACTAAAAGTACATCGGCTTTACACAATGTTCCCTCATTGACAATAGTGGAATTCATAATTAAAATACCCTGATTCATTGTTCATTTTTCTGTTACTGATGTCTGTTTGTTTACACTGCCGCGATCTCCTACCTATATCCTCTCCTAAGATAAGGAATTTTTGCCCATCTCGTAAATCAGGCGCACCTTTGAGTGCGATTCACCTTTTGCTTATTCCTTTTTAAAGCATCAGCAGGAGAAAGTCAACGGTTTGCGGAATACCCCCTCGGTCTTTTGTTAGCCTATAGCCCACTGTCGTTCACACTTCCACACAACTTGAAAGATCGAGAGGTGTAGGAAAATTTTTATATAATAATGCTAAAAATTAAGGCGATCTCCGAAGGCTATGCATAATTCCGTAGATGGAACACCTTGAAGTGTCATGAAGACGCCAACTAATAATGGAGAAACCTACAAAAAGTACTAGCCTTCCAATTGAAAATCAATGGTAGAAACAACCCGGACGGTTTTCACTTGGGGAGTGTTCTCGTCCCGGTCGCTGATCGAAAACAAGCCCTGTCGGGCTTCTCTGATGCCACCCACTTCTGAGTCGGAGTCCCTAGCAAATTTTTCTGCTACTTCTCTTGCATTTTGGGTGGACTCCTCAATCATGGAAGGCTTGATATCATTTAAGCCGGTGAAGATGTATTCAATGGGGCGCCATTGATTCTTAGAGCCGAGCAGTATACCATTGGACATCAGTTCCAAAGAAGCGGACAATGCGTTTTGCAGTTTTTGAATATCGTCGGTACGCACCGTAAACTCCGACTTTGCTAAATATCGAAAGTCGGCATTGCGGTTGTTTGAATTGTATGGATCCGCCTGAAGGTCATTTATATTCACACTCCCCCTGGTCAGCTCTTCATCATCAAACCCCTGCTTGCGAAAAAATTGTATGACCGCCTCGTTTTGATCTTCGATTTTACTTTTCAAGGTTCGCAAGTCACTATCCGTAAGTGTGATATGGAAGGGCCAAACGGCTAAGTCGGCATCGACTTCGCGCTCAGAAAGCCCTTTCACCTGAACAAAGCGATCGTATTTTTTACCCGTTTTATGCATGTTGCCAATAAAAAATCCCGCAATAATGATGGCAGCGGAAAGCAGCAATATATGAAATCCCGTAATTTTTTGCATGTGTATTTATTTAACCTCCTTCAGCAATGACAATCCACTCACAGTAAATATACGAAGTATTTTGCTAATCACACTCTCTACTCGTCATTCGTAATAGCTGTGGGGTGCCTCCGGAAACTGTTTTTTGATGCGAAGGTGAAAAAATATGTGCGTAATCAAGGCGAGACGATGGAGGAATATCCTAAAAATTCTGCAGGATCATTCCGAGCTAACTCCGCATCAAAATATCCGCCAAGGCCCTTTCCCCTTCGAATATGCGCAGTTTTTCCCTTTCGCGGAAGCGCTGTGGAAGGGTGCCGCCGAGCGATCGGTGGCAGTCGTCGAAATCAGCACGTAATCGTGCGGATGAGAGGACCGAGTGAAGCGGCCGGAGTCCCGAGGATCGCCCCCGGCGAGCTCGAGGACAGAGGCCGAAAACTGAACGAGCCCTGAAACATAGCGGCACCGCCCGATGGCAGCACAAGTGGAACTGCACGTAGCGCATCTATACGGCGATGTAGTGTCTTCGATCGCAAAGCAGGG
Source organism: Saprospiraceae bacterium (assembly GCA_041685645.1). Taxonomy (GTDB): domain Bacteria; phylum Bacteroidota; class Bacteroidia; order Chitinophagales; family Saprospiraceae; genus JAWLFI01. The sequence continues at coordinate 12,454 of JAWLFI010000043.1, forward strand.
CGGTGCGCCGCCCAAATAATCAAAAAAAACTAACAGCTCAATTACTTACCAAGAAGGGAAAACATGTGCTGCTTATACGACTCTACGCCGGGCTGGTCAAAGGGATTGACACCCAGGATATAGCCACTCAAAGCGCAGGCGTATTGGAAAAAATAGAAGGCATATCCGAGGTGATAGGCATCCCAGCCCCCCCACTCCAATCGAGCCACGGGAACAGCTCCCAAGCGATGGGCAGCGGCGGTACCGACATAGGCTTTTTCATTGACTGCGTGCATGTGTGGCCAGTTCTCGAGATAATCCAGACCGTCCGCTACTCCATCTGCTGCCGGCAAAGGCTCTGAAAAAGGCGGGGATTGAATAAATAGATGCGTCTCCATGATGTGACGCTCGCCCTCCTGAATGTACTGCCCCAGAGCGTGCAAATCTGTAGTGAATCCGCTAGAAACCGGAAAAATACCCAAACCTTCTTTGCCTTCTGATTCTCCAAACAGTTGCTGCCACCAGCCGCCAAAACTCGCCAATCCCGGCTCGTAATGCGCTAAAATTTCGATTTTCTTCCCTTGCTGATACCGGGATTGCCGCCACATGGCATATTGAGCGGCCATGCCTCCATCTTTTTGCAGGGTCTCGCGCGCCGCCTCAGCGCCCTGTACCACGCGATCTATATCGATACCCGCAGCGGCCATGGCCAAAAAACCGACGGGGCTCATAACGGAGTAGCGCCCACCGATATCGGCGGGAACCGAGAAGGTTTGATACCCGCGCTCATCAGCCAATTTCCGCAATACGCTGGGGCCACTATCCGTGGTGATGAATATCTGGTCCTCGGGACAACCCGAGAGGAGGCCGGAGGCTCGCCAGGCGCGGAAATATCGGAACGCCAGAGCCGGCTCCAGAGTGGTGCCTGATTTGGAGATCACATTGATGCTAAAGCGCTTACCGCGCAATCGCTCGCGCAGGGCCAGCAGATCTGCCATGGATAAATGATGGCCGGCATACATCACCTCTACCCCTCGCTTTTCAGCAGGCAGCAGGGGCTGAAGGGCATCGATGGCAGCGCGGGCGCCGAGGTAGGATCCCCCCACGCCAATTACAACGAGGATTTCTGCGTGATCGCGAATGGATGCGGCCGCAGATTGTATTTCATTCCAGGCATGAGCATTGACCGCTCGGGGCCCCTTGACCCATCCCGTCCACTCACTGCCTTTCCCACTTGCTGCCTGTAGGTCGCGATGTGCTTTTGCCGCTTTGTCCTCCAGGCTGCCGTCCCAGCGGTCCTGTTCGTCAAAATGAAACTCCATCCCTTTCATGCCCATTATTTTATCAATGAAAGGACCAATTTACTAAGAAAATGGTACCTTTTCCACTCATTAAATTTAGATCGATGGATTTTTCAAACAAAACCGTATTTATCAGCGGTGCCAGCCGGGGCATCGGAAAGGCGATCGGCCTGCGCCTCGCAGGTGCCGGGGCCAATATTATCGTGACCGGCAAAACGGATGAGCCCCATCCCAAACTCGAAGGAACCATACATTCAGCAGCTGAAGAAATGGAGGCCGCCGGCGGACAAGCTCTGGCTACCGTCATGGATATTCGCTCCGAGGAGCAGGTCAAAAGCGCAGTAGATGCCGCAGTGGAGCGATTTGGCGGGATTGACATCTTGATCAATAATGCCAGTGCAATTTTTCTCGCCGACACCGAAAACACGCCCATGAAGCGATTCGATCTCATGATGCAGGTCAATGTCCGGGGCACGCTCCTCCTCACCCAGCAGTGTCTTCCGCACCTCCGCCAGTCCGATCACGCGCACATTCTCACTCTTTCTCCACCGCATCCCCTGGACGATAAATGGCTGGGCCGATTCCTACCCTACACCCTCAGCAAGTACGGCATGAGTTTGTGCACGGTGGGTTGGGCCCTCGAATTTGAAGGCGAGATTGGCGTCAATAGCCTGTGGCCGGTCACCACCATCGCCACGGCCGCCATCAAAAACATCGTCGGTGGAGCAGAAATGATGCAGAAAAGTCGCAAACCCGAAATTTTGGCCGATGCGAGTTATGAAATTTTGAGTCGCACACCCGCTAATTGCAATGGAAACTTTTTTACAGATGAAGAGGTGTTAAAAGAGGCGGGAATCAGCGATTTTTCCGACTATGCGGTCGATCCCGATGCAGATCTCATGCCCGATTTGTTTTTATAAAAACGAGCCCTAATTAAATATTAATTTGTTTTCAGGGGCCTCCCCGCTCTCGTGTACGAGACCGGGGCGCTACGCTTCGCCACTCGTTCAGTACACCTCCTTCATCCCGAGGATCGCCCCTGGCGATCTCGGGATTCCGGAGCTTCACTCGGTCCTTTGGCGCACACTTTATAAAGTAGCGTGCGCCACGGACCCAAGGCGCCACGGAGGCGCCTTGGCGGCTGCGCATCGCTAGTCCGAAAATTTCGGCGTCTTATAAAAAAGAGCGTGGAGCCTGCCTACTTTCATTGGTTTCAAAAATCCCCATCTCTAATCAGGGAAATCACTGAATCATACTAATCAGGGGTTCAGACATAGAAAAACATACAACCCTCCTCTCAAAAAAAATTAAAAGCGGTTCAGTTCAAAATTCCTCAATCTATTCCTATTCTTCCTGCAAAACGCCTCCTCTAGCTGCACCAGGGCTTGCGGTAATTCGCGTTCTATAGACTATATGGGTATCGAGCGAGGAACGTTTGGCGCTATCGCGTAGATTTTTTCAACGTTTCAGTAGACAGTTCTTTAATTGGACTGAATGATGATTTTTTTCGCTATCCAGGATCCATCTTCGAATCCTAACTTTAGAATATATAAGCCCGGGGTCAAATTGCTAACATCAATGGGATCATTTGATCTGTTCCTTCCTTCTAGAACAATTCTCCCGGAAAGATTCCGAAGGGTAAAGTTTCCAGACCAAGCGGTTCCCGCACTTATGTAAACCTCAGAGGATGCGGGGTTGGGATAGATCACAATATCCGCAGAACTGCGGGTGTTGAAGGAACTCGTTTCACAGTCCACCATAAATTCAATCGCTGCATGGCAACCCGGATTATCGTTGTCATTCACTCGCAGAAATTCATAATCGCTGCCGGATATCGGAACCTCCAAGCGAACAGGAAGATCTCCGTAAGCGAAATACCCCACCAGGCTATCCCGGGAGTGAACATCGAAATGGGTGTGCTGGACACCGGAATATTCGAAGTCAATGGTCACCCAATAACTCGTTTCATCAATACATTCGATATTACTCACCTCTATCTCCCCTATCTCACAGTCCGAACCACCGCAATTCACCTCAAATTCCGTTGCCCTCTCACAAATCCCTTCTTCCACATCCGTGACCCGCAACAACTCCTCTGCCAGACCTGAAAACCCAAGCTCTAAACGCAGAGGCAACTCAGAGTAGGCGTACCTTCCAATCACCCAATGTCTCGTACTCAACTCAAAACTGTCGCTCGCATTTGCATAGTCAAAATCGATCGTCACCAAATACGTGCTATCTGTTGGACATTCGATATTACTCACCTCTATCTCTCCTATCTCACAGTCCGAACCACCGCAATT
>JAWLFI010000044.1:0-16029 GCA_041685645.1 Saprospiraceae bacterium
TATTTCTTTGCGCCTTTGCGCCTTTGCGTGAAATTAATTCAAGAAAAACTGAAGAAGTTACCCACTACCCTGCTGCGCAGTTTTCGTCGGGCAAAGAAGGATAAGGTTAAGGAAAAAGGATAAAGTCAAAGGTCGAAATTCAAAGGTCGAAGCCCCGCCTTCGTAATTCGTGCTTTTTCGGGTGAGGGTGGTTGAGGTTGTTGAAGATTATTGCTTTTAGTGACCAAATAATAAATAGTGAGTATTTCTTTGCGCCTTTGCGCCTTTGCGTGAAATTAATTCAAGAAAAACTGAAGAAGTTACCCACTACCCTGCTGCGCAGTTTTCGTCGGGCAAAGAAGGTTGAGGTTGAAGGATAAAGGAAAAAGTCAAAGGTCGAAATTCAAAGGTCGAAAGTCAAAAGTCGAAGCCCCGCCTTCGTAATTCGTGCTTTTTCGGCCAAAGGCCGCAAGCGTGAGGCGCCTAAAGGGCATTGGTACCGCCGCCGGCGGTACGGAGCGAATAGCGAACCCCGGAAGGTGCCGACCCTCGGCAACTCGTTGCTGAGGGGCACGCCCAAATCCAAAAAAATTACTTTAACATCTGAAAGAAAGGACTCTCGAACCAATTATCCTCTGACTGAGCAATGTTGTCGAGAACGATATCTGTCTTGTGGGTAATATCTCTCAATTGGCGGATTATGATACTGAATTCGCGGGCTTCTTCACTCTCCTCTTCCACATCGCTAAAGGTCTGAAGGGTGTCCAGGAGAGGCTTGAGTTCCTTTTGCTTGCGGTGAATGAGGATTTGCCGAAAAATAGTCCACATGTCTTTCTCTGCATAATAGTGATCTTTGCGTTCGCCGGGCAAATACTTTTTATGGACCAGGCCCCAATCCATCAGGGCTCGTAAATTGGTATTGACGCTGCCGCGAGAGAGTTGCAGATCATCCATCAAGACATCGGCGCAGCGAGCTTTGGGACTAATGAGTAAACTGGCGTGCACCAGGGACATGGACCGCGAGATGCCCCACTGAGAAGCCATAGAGCTCCAGGACTCTAAAAATTTTTCTTTGTTTGCAGCAAAATCCATATGTGGTTCTCATTTTCAGAAGTATAATGGGAGAAGGGGCAAATAGTTTAGGCCCGACTATACTTTGACAAAAGGCGGTTTAACGATTTCGGCCGAAAGTTGTTTTTTGCCGAGATCGATTTGGATTTTATGACCGATGGCCGATTGTTCCTTTTCCACATAGCCCATTCCGATGGGCGTGCCCAAAGTCGGAGAAAGTGTTCCGGAGGTGACGCGGCCAATGGGTTCTCCCTGCTCGTCGAGAATCGGATAGTCCTTTCGCGGGACCCGACGACCCTCCACTTTGAAGCCCACGAGTTTTTGCTTCAGGCCCTCTTCTTTCTGCCTTTCAATAATAGATCTACCGACAAATGCGCCCTTAGACTTGAGTTTGGTAATCCAACCCAATCCGGCAGAAAGCGGGGATGTGGTATCGTCGATATCATTTCCATAGAGGCAGTAGCCCATTTCGAGACGAAGTGTGTCCCGGGCGCCGAGGCCGCAGGGAAGAATGTCGTGTGGAGCGCCGGCTTCCATAATAGCTTTCCACACTTGCTCAGCGTGATCCGCTGGCAAATACAACTCGAAACCTCCGGATCCGGTGTAGCCTGTGGCGGAGATAATCACATCGGGGATGCCGGCCACCGTTCCTTCGACAAAGTGGTAAAATGGAATATCCTTGACGGAAACCTCTGTTAGCGATGATAGCACTTCGCCGGCTTTGGGGCCTTGCAGGGCCAGTAGTGCTGTTTGATCTGAAGTATTGATGGATATTGCCCGGCGATCGTGCTTGTGCTTGTGGATCCAGTTCCAGTCCTTCTCGATATTTGCTGCGTTGACCACGGCCATATATCTATCGTCCCCATTGAGTGCTTCCCGTCGATAAATCAAAAGATCATCTACAATGCCCCCCGAACTGTTGGGCAGGCAGGTGTATTGCGCCTGTCCGACATTTAGTTTATTAACATTATTGGTGGTCACGTGATTGAGCCAATCTATTGCCTCCGGGCCTTCGAAAAGAAAGGTGCCCATATGAGAGACGTCAAATAATCCCACTCTTTCCCTCACTGCCTTGTGCTCTTCCTGAATCGAAGAATAGACAATGGGCATTTCATATCCGGCGAAGTCCGCCATTTTTGCGCCTGAGTCGAGATGAGTTTTGTTTAGTGAAGTCTTTTTCGTCATAAATTGAGATTTTCGATTTGGATGGACTGGATCAAATCGCCGGGATTCATAGACCACAGCACTTCACGACCGGAGATAAGTTCTCCCCAAATTGTGTATCGGCCGTCGAGATGGGGTGTGGCACGGTGAGTAATAAACCACTGGCTGGATTCGGTGTGGGGTCCGGCGCTAGCCATTCCACAGATGCCGGCATGGCTAAAATGTAAGGGGCCGACCTCCGTCGGCAGAAGGAAATCCACACCACCGTACCCATCTCCTGTCGGGCATCCTCCCTGGGAGACAAAATGAGGGACTATTCGATGGCAGGTCTTGCCGTCGTAATAGCCTTCTTCCGCTTCTTTTAGAAGGCGGCTGACTGTATGGGGTGCCCATTCGGGAAATAGGCGGAGTCGGATTTCTCCCCTTTCCAGAGCGATGACCATTTCTGTGCTATCTGTTATTGCCTGCAGGTAATTTGTGAAAATTGGCGAGCGGTATTTCGTCAGATCCGGAGAATGATAATTCATGGACAAACTATCCATTAGTGTGGAGAGTTTTTGGCCGGCTTCGAGCTGCTTCGGCCATTGAATATCTTCGTAAGCAGTCTGTAGGAGTGAGCCTGAGTCGGACCATGATTTTGGCAAATCATCTTTAAGTAATAAAGCCATATCTGCACTAATGGTTATGGCACCACTTTCGCCGGACTGTATGCCGTTTTCGGCCAAGGAAATCAATTGATTCCTATTCGCCCGGGTCGGTTGCTTGGCGTCGGTGTGAAAATAGTGATCCCGAATGCGGGTATATATTTGAGTGCGCAAAACAGGATCATCGGTTTTGATGGCTTCTTCCATCAGAAAAGCGTGATTTTCCTCGTCTTCCAAAAGCATTTCGATGAGTAAGTCCCGGCGGTCAGGGGAAAGGGAGCGGTCAAAATACCTCCTGAGTTCCTTACTAATATTCGACTTAGATAGCTGATAATAAAAGGGAAGGTGTCTCAGAGCTGCTCCGAAAAGAACAAATTGGCTCTCAAGAGGAAGGCCTTCCTTACTCGCCCATTGAGAATATTCGATGGCGTTGTGATCCATGCCTTGTTCTAAAAAGTAACGAGCGCCCAGTTCACTGATTGCGGAAACATCACTGTCCAGGGCCTCTTTAAAGTGTCGGCTAAGGCCGGGGTGTTGTTTATCTAAAAGAGCCTTGCCGCACAATTCTCTTAGCAAAAGATCCCGATTTTTATCTTGAAATACTTCGAGAAGCGCATCCCGGGCTTTATCCGAAGTGCATTTGGGAAGAACTGTCGCTAATTGATGGGATAACTGGATATTTTCGGACTTTTCAAACGCCCGAATCAAGCCAAATTGTAGACTATCGATCGGTTGATCGTGAAATCTTTGCAAGTAATCGGCGGCGATGAATCGCGTACTTATGGGATAAAGTGCATCAGCGGCCACGTCGATCATAAAATACCGGCTTTCAGGCAGATTCACTCCATTCAAAGCCAATTGATACAGCCCTCTGAGGCGGCCCAGGTTCAATACTGAGTCTTTGGGTCTGTAGGTGCTAATGTTAATCAGTTCCAGGGCTTCTCTCGGGGTGCCTGTTTTTCCCACCGCTTCCAAAACCGTTGCATTAAAGCGTTGATTCTGCTCCAGGGAATCCATATTATCAAAGGCCGCTTTCAGCGGTTTCAGGTAGGCTTCATCTCTCGTTTGTCCGAGGACAAACGCCGCCAGCGTGCGAATTTCCGAAACCGGAGACTTTAAAAAGGCCGTAATAAGAGTGCCATTCACTGGAGCATCGACAGAAGTGAGGCTCTGCAATGCAGCGAATTGATAATTGATGTTGTCAGATTGCAGATGTCGATAGATGAAAGCGCTATCTTTTTGCGCCCCGGCCTCCAGGATTTGAATATAAGTAGAATCTGAAAAGTCGATCGACAGCTCGAGACCAAGATTATCTTTCTCTTCTGGTACGCAGCTCAGCGCAAAAAGCAAGACCACTGAGCACCATGTGAGGTGCAGGAAGTAAAAGAAGGGGCCTTTTCGACTGTAATAATTCATTTTTCCTGCTGTGTTTTACTGTCCAAATATATCAATAGATCGCTTCTTGGTGGACTTTTCATCCTCTTTCCCTCCGTATTTATCGCAATTTGTTTCAATACTCATGTTATTTGGCTTAACAAAAGTATGCCCTGAATCGTAATTGAGTAATTGATCTTCTTTTTGTTCCAATCTTCGGATGAAGTCGGTAAAAACCGGGCGGGCCATTGTGGATCCCTGCCCCAGGCCTATGGAGCGAAACCGAATCCATCGATCTTCCCCACCGACCCATGTGCCGACGACCAGATCAGGTGTAATGCCCATAAACCAGGCATCGGTTTGATCTTGTGTCGTGCCGGTTTTTCCACCGACATCTGATTTGAGATTCCCCTTGTACTTTGCCACTGCTCCGGCGTTTCTAAGCAATTCGACCATCACAAAATTCACATCGGGATTGATCGCGGCATTACTTCTGGGTACGTTACTGTAAATCACTTTCCCATTTCGATCTTCAATGTGCGTGACAAAATGCGGCATATTGTAAGTGCCTTCATTGGCAAAGGTGCCATAGGCGCCTGTCATTTCCATTACCGTGAGATCGGCTGATCCCAAACCAATAGAGGGCTGGTGGGGAATTTTCTTTCTTCCATTCGGCAGGGTGGCCGCGCTGTCAATCCCCATATTGTTGATCATGCCCAAAATGGGTTTAATATCGCCCAATTGTTTCAGGAGATAAACCGTAGCCGTATTTTTTGATTCTCTTAGTGCCTCATACAAGGTCATGGACTTTCTGGTATATTCATCCGTTGCATTTTTTGGCGACCAGGTTTTGATCAGATTGAAGTTGCCTTCATCCGGTTGTATGGAATAGCGGACATCCGTCACGGGAAAACAGGGAGAGAACCCTTGATAAGCGATAGCCGTGGCATATACAAAGGGTTTAAAAGTGGAGCCCACCTGACGCTCGGACAGGACGTGATCATACTGAAAATACCTTTGATTGGCACCGCCAACCCATGCGCGAATCGCACCGGAATTGGGATCCATGGCCGTCGTCCCGATTTGCAGGATCATCCGGTGATATTTCAATGAGTCGAGCGGAGACATGATAGTATCTTTTTCGCCAGCCTCATTATAGGCAAAGACCTTCATCTCGCGTTTCTCATTGAACTGCCGGTCCATTTCCTCTACAAAATCGAGCCATTGGCGCTTTAATTCCGGCCATCGCTCCCCATCCATGAGTGCGAGGTAAGCGTCGTATTTCGATTCAGTAACTAAATTGTTCGCTAACAATCGGTCGAGATAATTGGCATCGTTTTCAGCCTTAATTAAGCGCTCAAAATCGTAATCTCTCAATTCCATGCCCACCTCATCTTTGAGGTCCAGAGCAATGGCTGTAAAGCGTTTGGCAAATGTTTTTTTGTATCGCTCGGTGCCTCTTTTCAGTCTTTCGAGCGCAGAGAGCTTGACATCTTTTGCAATATTGTCATAGCGATACGTCCAAATGTCCTTCCCTGCCCAATGATCAAAGAACTTTTTCTGCAACTGGGGCATATGCGCATCTACCGAGGCTTGTAAACTCTTTTGAATTTCAAGATCAAGCGTTGTATACACCTTCAATCCATCTCTATAAATATTATACAACTGGCCATTGGAGTTTTTGAGTTCTCTTTTTCGGATCAAATCCTTGAGCCACTCTGCCAGAGAAGCTCGAAAATAAGTAGCATTCCCCGTGATGTGAGAAGATCTCTCAAATTGACTCACATCCAGCTCCAATTGAGCGAGAGAGTCTTTGGTCTCGTGAGAAATGTGCTTGTTTTTGGCCATTTGCGCCAGCACGACATTGCGCCGATTGATACAATTTTCAGGGAATTTCACCGGATTGTATAGCACGGAGTTTTTTAGCATCCCCACCAGGGCTGCTGCTTCTTCCATCTTCAGGTCTGCTTGTTGTTTACCGAAGTAAGTTCTCGCAGCAGCATCAACTCCATAGGCTCCATAGATGAAATCGTATTCGTTGATGTACATCGCGAGAATTTCCTCTTTGGTATATCGGCGCTCCAACTTCACCGCCGTGTACCATTCCTTGAGTTTGTAATTGGTGAGGCGAATTATTTTGGAAACTTTATTTAGCCCCGTGAAATCGCGTTGGGAATACAACTGCTTGGCCAATTGCTGGGTGATGGTGCTTCCTCCTCCCGAACTCCCCTTGCCCAACAGTACGGTTTTGAATAAAACGCGAAGAAGAGAACGGGAGTCAATGCCGGAATGCTCAAAATATCGGACATCCTCCGTAGAAATCAGTGCCTGAACTAAATAGGGATTGAGACTATCGTAAGGGACAGCCACCCTATTTTGGACGTAATACCTACCCAGATCTTCACCAAATTGATCATAGACTTCTGTCGCGTAATCTATATCGGGATTCTCTAGCTCGGCAAAACCCGGCAAATCTGAGAAGCTGTAAAGGTAGAGGAAAAGAACAGCGAACAATACGATCGCTCCATAGATGACCCAAAGATTCCGCAGCCATTTGTGAAACCGCTCTTTACGGGTCGGTCCGGGGCTGGAAGACTTGTTTTTTCGATGAGCCATATTAGATATTTATAATGTCATTGACGATGAAAGCTCGAGCAAAGTTACAAGTTTTCCATCGCATTGAAATAAGAACGCAATGCTTGTTCAATACTTATATGTTTTGGGTATTGATTTTCTACGACTCGACCCCAATCACATACAAGAGAACAGTTGATGCGGAGGTTGGAATTTTTCTTATCCCCCTTCATGAATTCTATCAGTTCACTCAATTGATGGCGATCAAATCGCGGGAGGCTAAAATAGCCCTGAATGTATTTCTGAATCATTGAAGCTACTTCAGCGGATAACAGATTTTCATTCCGGGCAATTCCAAGCTCAACCCACAAACCCGCCGCCACAGCCAGGCCGTGAGGAATGGGTGATCCCTCATTGAGTGCCAGGGTTTCGATCGCATGACCGACAGTATGGCCTGCGTTTAACTTCCGACGTTCAGCCAAATCATAGGGATCCGTTTGAACCGCCTGTACTTTCACCTGAATAATCTTCGCCAATAAGTCATTTGAAATGGATCTGCTCAATGTCGGACTTGAAAACTTCATAATTGCTTTTAACAATTCTTTACTGCCGACAAGGGCTTGTTTTAAAGTTTCTGCCCATCCGTTGATCCACTCCTCATCCGGCAGGCTCTTCAAAAACAAGTGATCTATAATGATTTTTTGAGCCGGGTAAAAACTTCCAATTCGGTTTTTCCAGTGGCCCAAATTCACTCCGGTTTTCCCGCCAATGGCGGCATCGACCTGTGCAAGCAGGGTTGTAGGCACTGAGATCAGAGGCAGGCCCCTCATATATGTCGAAGCGACAAATCCCGCAATGTCTGTAGTGATTCCCCCACCAACAGCAATCAACTGATGGTGCCTCTGCGCATTGGAATGGCTTAGCGCTGTCCAAATTTCAGAGGCCATTTCCACTGTTTTTCGATCTTCCTCGGCTCGGAGAACATATGAGGGCGAATTTCGCCAATCGCTGATACCATACAGGCGATCCACCTTTTCATCGATCACCCAAAATGAAGGAGTTGGGGAGGATTCATGGAGTTCGGCCAGATACTGGCGAGCGGAGCAAAAAACGATGTCTTGTTTGAATGTGTTATTCTTCATCATGCCAAATAGAATCAACACTCCAGGCTTCTGCCCGCCGGAGAAAAAGGGGTTTTACTTTCGCCCAGGTCGATGAGAACAGGTCGCTTCTTCTATATATTTCTAAATCCTCCGGTCGCTCCCACCGACTGTAAGTGAAAAAAATATTTGTATTCTTTTGATCGCGCAAGAGGCGCAAAGATTTACAGCCGGGGAAAGCTTTTATTTTTGAAGCTGAAGCGTGAAAATGAGTCAAAAAAGCATCTTCCTGCCCCAGTTTAAACTCCATTTTTACAATGCGTAACATATCAATAAAATTCTATTTGAACGGTATCATTCAGTCTCAAATCCAATAGCTCTGTGGCACGCCCCAGATGAATGGCTATTTCCAGAAACCCAATGGAATTGAATCGACACAAAGTGTCTCCTACGCTCTCTTCCGCATAATGCTGGCTCATGTAGGTTATGGGGTCAAAGCGTTTGAAATAAAGAGCGAACTGTCTTCCTCGTCGGACTTCTTCATAGAGCTGGCGAGTAATATTTGTAATTACGTTTCCGTATTCATCGATATAAATAACGGTTCCTCGAATCGTCTTATCTCTCACCACAGGATGCAACTTAATCCGCTCGTCAAACTCTTTACATCCGGGCCAATGATCAAGAGGAGTTCCCTCGGCAATTTGAACTGCCGCTTCACTCATCACAGCTCCCGGCCACGCCTCAGTCTTGTTGGAGTTTCCAATTTCAAACACCTCTAACTCTTCTCCTTGAAACACAAGAGAAAATAGCCCATTATTGGGCCCGATAAAAAACTGATCGTCCTTTTTCAATGCGATCCATTCGCTGTTCGGCGCGTAATAGGCATTCACGTGTACAATGTGAATGGTACCCGGCGGGAAATCCCTGTAACAAGCCTGGAGTTGATGAGCGGCTTCCACTCGATTGAAATGCTCAATTTGATGAGTAATGTCTATAATTTGCGCATCTTCACATCCCTTGTGAATCATTCCTTTCATTCGCCCCACCACAAAGTGATCCTTACCGGAATCCGAAATCAAAGTAAATAATTTACCCATACGACTCTACATATTATAAAAGGCAATAATACGGTATTTTAAACAGTAGAACAAATGCATTCAAAACTATTGTTGAAAAGCTGAAGTGTCGCGATACAGACTGGCGTAATCCATTGCGAAATATGAAATAATGATATCTGCGCCTGCTCTTTTAAGGCCGAGGAGCGTTTCGGGCATGGCGGCATCAAAATCGAGCCAACCTTTTTCAGCGGCGGCCAAAAGCATCGCGCACTCTCCACTCACGTGATAACAAACGATGGGCAAGCCTGTGTCCGCTTTGAGGTCGGAAATAATATCCATGTAGTGCAGCGCGGGTTTTACCATTAAATAATCGGCTCCTTCCTCTTCGTCGGCGATCGCCTCGCGCAATGCTTCCCGCCTGTTGGCGGGGTCCATTTGATATGTTTTTTTATCCCCACTCTTAGGTGCTGAATCTAATGCATCTCTAAAGGGTCCATAAAAAGCACTGGCATATTTTGCGGTATAAGACATGATGGCTCTATCCGAGAAGCCCGCATCATCGAGTGCTTCTCGAATTGCGAGAACCCTTCCATCCATCATATCTGACGGACCGATCACATCGAAGCCGGCTTTAGCTTGAGCCACGGCCATTTTTGCTAATATTTCCAAAGAAGGATCGTTGAGTATGACTCCATCCTTTACCACTCCATCATGGCCATCGGAGCTGTAGGGATCCATGGCTACATCACTAATCAAAGAAATCTTGTCACCAAAATGCTGTTTTAATTGGGTCACCTGCCGGAGGTAAAAGTTATCCTCATGAAAACTATAGCTGGCATAGGTATCTTTTTTGTCTTCGGGAATCACCGGAAATAAAATGTACTGACAGATTCCGAGGCCGAGACCCCTTTCAATAAAGGGTACGATATGGTCGTAGGACAATCGAAATTGACCGGGCAAACTGGAAATTTCATCACGAACATTTTCCCCATCTGCCATAAAAATCGGCTGGATGAGCTGCTGTGGAAGTAAATGGGTTTCAGCGACACCGGCTCGAATAGGAGAAGTGCGTCGCAATCTGCGTGTGCGGTGGAACATAGTATTATTTTTTTTCTTTCGAAGTTTTGGGTGGGTCGGGAACGGGATCAAAGCCGTGACCACCCCATGGATGACATCGCCCGATTCGCTTAATCCCCAGCCACAGTCCTGTTAGAATTCCCCTTTTTTCAATCGCCTCCACCATGTACTGCGAACAGGTAGGTGAATACCTGCATTTACTACCCAAATAGGGAGATATCGCTGATTGATACAAGCGAATGGGCCAAATAAACAGCTTTTTCATCAGTTGGGACATTCTATATTTATTTCATCCTTTGGGTCTGTCGTGAGGTGCAAGCCTTTGGGCTCACAGCCTTCTAATTTAACGATATTCTGCTGATCTTCATAAACGTCGTGCAGTAAACGATGGTTCAAGACCAACTGGTCTATCTCCGGGGGGACTTTCCAATAGAAATACACCCAACTCGCCATTAAGTCATCCGATTGTTCCTTGCCCAGGTATTCCATGGAAATAATTTCTCCATCAGGAGTTGATAATTTGAGCACCCGATTCAGGTATGAGACCAGAGCGTTTTCAGCCTGAGCCGATTCACCCTCTGTATGCAGACGCAAATCTTTGTAGCCCGCTGCGGCCAGTCCCAATTCTAAGTCATCGGTGAACACATGCAGGCTCACTTGAAATTGATGTTCCTCTTTTTGATAGTCCAAGGTCAAGCGAGACACGTGAAAATCATGGTCATCCAAGCTCCAGGGGCTCAAGCACAACAAAAAATATAATAGAATCATGCGCAGTTGGTTTCATTTACGATATAATCCGGCCGCTGACGCTGAGCATCGAAAAGGCGATAGATATATTCTCCGAGCAAGGCCAAGCCCGCCCACTGCAATGCAAATAAAAAGGTGAGGCTGAGGATAATTCCACTTTGAGGCAGAGTATAAAGGTCAAAAATTTCAATAAAAACCCCACCGATGGTGAAAAGCATCAAAAGTCCCGAGGTCCAACCCAATAGGCGAATTGGCAGTTTGGAGAATCCGAAAATCCCATTCAAGGCAAGAGTAATCATTTGACCAAATGAATAAGCAGAAGAGCCCGTATGTCGCTCATCTCTTTCAAATGAAACAAACCCGAAGGAAAAGCCCATCCATGCAATCTGCCCTCGCAAGTATTTATTGCGCTCTGGCATCTTTTTTAGGACACGGGCAACTTTTTGATCGATTATTCGAAAGTCACCAACATCGGCAGGGATATCTACTGAGGAAATCCAACGTAGAAGGCGATAGAAAACAAAAGCGGTAACTTTTTTATAGATCGTTTCGCCTTTGCGGGAAGTCCGGCGGGCGTACACTACATCAAAGCCGGACTGCCACTTTTCAAATAGTTCGGGAATAAACTCCGGAGGATCCTGTAAATCTCCGTCCATTGTAACTACGGCCTGTCCCGAAGCATAATCTATTCCCGCACTAATGGCTCTTTGGTGACCAAAATTTCGACTAAGGTCAATCCATTTCAGTCGCGGATCTTGCTCGGCCAGCGCTTTCATTTTATCCAGCGAATCGTCCCTGCTGCCATCGTTCACCCAAATGAGTTCAAAATCTTCTGTCACCGGCTCTATCGCCAGCACCAGTCTACGATACAGCACATCTAAATTGCTCGACTCGTTAAAAACCGGTACAACAACTGATAATTCCATCTAGAAGCAACATTTTTACAAAAATAGCAGATTCCCATAGATTGTAGGCATTGAATGGGAGCTAAGAGCGAAATATAGCCCGATCATTCGTCAGTGGAAAGGTATATACTCATATAAACACTTATAAGTGAAGATGGAATAAGATATTCCTGTTGCATATAAGGAAGGGAACAACTACTTTTGTTTTATGCATCTAAAAAACAGATTTCTCTTCCTACTCCTCTCACTTTTGTTTTTGGGTATTTCATTCTATTTCTTTTTCAATGTCGTAGTGTACATCGTGTTGGCATTTATACTGTCCATAATTGGTCAACCGATTATGAACCTGATGCTAGTGAAGTTAAAGCTCAAAAAATACAAATGGGGAGGTTCTGTTTCTGCCATAGTAACTCTCCTGGTATTCATAGCTGCAGTGGCTCTGCTCATTTCCCTCTTAGCTCCCGTCTTAATTGATCAGGCTATGCGTTTAGCCAACCTGGATTACGGTGCGCTTGTGATTGCCTTAGAAGAGCCTCTAGATCGTCTAGAAGACTTCCTGATGAATCTCGGCATTCAACTAGAGGAATCCTTTTCCTATGATATCGTGTCAAATTTATTCGATGATTGGTTTGAGCCCAAACAAATCGGTACTGTGTTCACGCAAATTTTTAGCTGGGCTTCTGAAATCATCGTGGGTGTTTTTTCCGTGCTCTTTATCTCGTTTTTCTTCTTGCAGGAACGCGGCATGATCCTGCAATTTATCATAACGCTTGTGCCCAATCAATACGAGGAGGCCGTGAAAAACACAGTAGAAGATACCGTGTACCTTCTTCAGCGGTACTTTCAGGGTGTGTTATTACAGATGACAGTAATTACCGTATTCATAACCATCGCGCTAAGCATTATCGGCTTGCAGAATGCTTTTTTAATTGGCATTATTGCAGCCCTACTCAATTTGATTCCCTATTTGGGTCCGATACTGGGTGCGGGTTTTGCCCTGGCGATTACTTTGGTGACAAACAGCGAACTTCCATTTTATGATGTGATGCTACCCATATTATTTAAGGTGGGCATCATTTTCTCCTTGATGCAATTGTTGGACAACCTGATTTTACAACCCTTTATCTTTTCCAACAGAGTCATGGCTCATCCTCTGGAGATTTTTATCGTGGTATTACTTGCTGCTCAGACAGGAGTTATCATTGGAATTGGTGCAGTGGTTGGAATGGTATTGGCGATTCCAACCTATACGATTTTTAGAGTTGTGGCGCGCTCCTTTCTCAGCGAATTCAAGGTCGTCCAGAAGCTTACCAATCGCATACACACCGAAAATAAGCACCAGTGATAATTTACCGAATTCATTCCAAAAGTCACAAATACAATAGCTAGATACACATCAAAGGCATAAGCGAGAGGATTATCGCTGCATTGCGAGAGGGATGGGAAGGGTCTCGTCTCGTCTATGGACGAGGCGAGAGTCCGAACGGCGCAGCCGGGAAGGACGGGCCCCCTGGACAGCCCGACCCCCGCGCAGCGGGGGGCTCGCCCAAAACATTAAAAAAAAGTGACCCCTTAATATACACTTGAGTGAGGGGAACAAATTAGTCTTGCTTGGAGAATACGCGTTTTAAAAGGTCAGTGGTTCGGGCGGCGGGTTCCTTCCGAATTTTTCCTTCCTCCACTTCAATTTTGGAAAATAAACCAACGAGGGCTTTATCCGTGACGTAATCATCGAGGCGGGGATTCATTTCATTCACAAAGGGCAGGCTATTGTACTTGGTGATCGCCTTTTCCCAGTAATCCACGGCATTGACTTCATTGAGGGCATCCATTATTTCGGGCTGGAAGGAATTGTACAAGGGAGTATAGGTCGTCGATTCCAGATATCGGGTTGCGGCGTCATTTTCGCCCCGAAGAATGTTCCAGGCGTCGCGAATCGTCATTTCCCGAATTGCGCTCACGAAAATAGGCTTGGCGGCAGTGGCCGCTTTTTCGGCGGCGCGATTCATGCGCAGGACCATTTCATTCTCGAAGTTTTTAAAGCCGGGAATGATTTTCAGCTTATCTACAATGGGTTGTGCTTCTTCCGGGAGAGGGATTTTGTACTGGCTGTTGAGATAGCCATTCTCTCTGGCCAAATCAGCAGCGCCTTTACTTATGCCCTGAGTGAGTGCTTCTTTCAGGCCATTGGCGACCTCTTTTTCAGTGAGGGAACCGCTACTGCCCAGAGCATCAGAAATTGTTTTCGGATCGCAGGAGACCCAAACTAAGCTCATTAAAAAAAATGCGATAATCGTTTTCATAATTTATTGGGTTTCAATTTCTGCAAAAGTGCGATTCACGGAACCCGGTAAGGGAGGATTCCACTTAGTAACGCGGATTTTAACTTTTTCAATATGTGGCCACCGCTTTTTAATGACCTGGCCGATTTCGTGAGCCACTGTCTCAATCAGGTCATATTCTCCCTTCATTTTTTCTGCACAAATATCATACAGTCGTTCGTAATTCACCGTATCTTGCAAGTCATCAGAGGCGGCAGCGGCGGAAGTATCTAGATCGATATAGGCATCAACGGAAAATTTGCCTCGCGCCATGCGTTCTTCTGAGTAGTATCCAATGGATGCGTAAAACTCCATTCCTTCTACAGCTATTCGACTCATATTGATGAAACTTTTTTATTTTAGCGGTCTTTCATTACTAGAATAAAAACAAGATAATAAAGAAAGGTAACACTATGACTCAAAAACAAGATAAATTTCAGCATCACGATTATTTTAACGTAGATCAGTTGTTGGATGAGGATCACTTATTAGCCCGGCAATCCGTTCGAGATTGGGTCAAAGCTGAGGTATCTCCAATTATAGAAGAATACACAGAGCGGGCGGAATGTCCGGAGCACCTATACAAGGGGCTCGCTGAAATTGGCGCCTATGGTCCTTCTATACCGGCGAAATACGGTGGAGGTGGTATGGATGAGATGGCCTATGGAGTAATCATGCAAGAGTTAGAGCGGGGAGATTCAGGTGTACGTTCTATGGCTTCTGTGCAAGGCAGTTTGGTGATGTACCCCATTTTTCGTTTTGGGTCAGAGGAGCAAAAGCAAAAGTACTTGCCCAAATTAGCAAGTGGAGATTTGATTGGATGTTTTGGATTGACAGAGCCCGATCATGGTTCAGACCCGGGAAGTATGATTACGAATGTAAAAGACGATGGGGATCACTACATTCTCAACGGGGCGAAAATGTGGATTACCAACTCACCGGTAGCAGATATCGCTGTAGTTTGGGCGAAGAATGAAGACGGTAAAATTATCGGCCTCATCGTGGAGAAAGATATGCCTGGTTTTTCTGCACCGGAAATTCACGGGAAATGGTCTTTGCGCGCTTCCATTACCGGGGAATTGGTATTCGAGGATGTGAGAGTTCCGAAGACGAATGTTTTACCGGAAGTGCAGGGGCTGAAAGGACCGCTATCCTGTCTTTCCAAAGCTCGGTACGGAATCGCCTGGGGCGCCATAGGAGCGGCATTGGATTGTTATGACAGTGCCTTGCGATATTCTTTAGAAAGAGAGCAGTTTGGAAAGCCCATCGGTCAATTCCAATTGCAGCAGAAAAAATTGGCCGAAATGATAACGGAAATTTCAAAAGCTCAGCTGATGGCCTGGCGCCTGGGAAAACTGGCGGATGAAGGTAAGGTAAGTCCGGCACAGATCTCCATGGCTAAGCGAAACAACGTCAATATGGCGCTTCAGGTGGCTAGAGAATCGCGGCAAATACACGGGGGAATGGGTATCACCAATGAATACCCGGTGATGCGGCATATGATGAATCTGGAAACTGTACTGACGTATGAAGGAACCCATGATGTCCACCTCCTCATCACGGGGCACGATATCACGGGACTCAATGCTTTTTCATAAAGGAAACTTGTGAAAATAGACCGTCTCTTTCATACCGAGAAAGCAGAATGAGGCGTTATTTTCGAAAAGATAGCACATATGCTTCGTAGCTTGTATATTGTATTGGGTCATCTATTGTTTCTATCTCTCTGCACGGGAGCTGTGGAAGGACAGAAATTAATCCCCTTGACCAATGGCTCTTTTGAAGATGTGCCCAAGCAATCTCAGCCACCCAGGGGTTGGGGGGACTGCGGATTTGCCGGGGAATCCCCCACAGATGTCCACCCCGCTTCTGATTCTTTGAGTTATTGGCAAGTGCGCCAACCCGCCGCTCATGGAGACACATATCTAGGAATGGTGGTTAGGGATAACGAGACCTATGAGAGTATTAGCCAGTATTTGCCGGCGCCAATTCGCGCTGGAAGCTGCTATGAAATG
>JAWLFI010000045.1:0-15865 GCA_041685645.1 Saprospiraceae bacterium
CATCGCAGCCTGGCTCAGGTATTGATTTCCGGGTATTTTCGCTCGGAGGACCTCTACATGTTTGACCCCATACCCAATTTTATCTTTACCAGAGATATTGCCGTCACCCTTGCCCGGCACATCATCATTACCAAGGCATCCAAAATTGCAAGACAACGCGAAAACTTGCTCACCCGATTTATATTTTTTACTCATCCTTTATTTGATGAAATCAAAGAAAATGAAGGCCTCATCAATCTCAATTCTGTAGATCAATTCCCACCTTCACGAAAAGGAGAAACAGTATCTCTGGAGGGTGGAGATGTTATGATGGTCCATGGAGATTATTTGTTGATCGGATGCTCAGAGAGAACTACAGAGCACGCTTTTCATTCCCTTAAAAAGGAATTGTTTAGACTCAATGCAGTGAAACACGTCGTTCAGGTCACCATACCGCGCGACCGGTCTTTCATGCATATTGACACCATTTTTACGAGAATTAGCCCGACTGATATCGTAGCCTACAAACCCATTGTCGTGGACGGATTATCTTCGTCCATAGATGTTTACGATGCCGATGGATCTCACCGTAATTACCCCTCGATTCGCGCATTTTTTCATAAGGAGATCAATAAAAACATGAGGTTTATTCTCTCCGGTGGTGGAGAAAGCCCCTACCAGGAAAGAGAACAGTGGACCGACGGCTGTAACCTGGTCGCACTCAAGCCGGGCGTGGCCATCACTTATGATAGAAATGTGAAAACACAGGAAGAATTGCAAAAACACGGCTACCGAATCGTTTCGGCAGTGGACATATTAGCTCAATTTGATACTGGGGAAATTACACCCGCAGAAATAGAAAATACGATTATCACCATCGATTCGACTGAACTGTCCAGAGCACGCGGTGGGTCTCACTGCATGACCTGCCCTATTTCTCGACAAAACTTCAAACCGCAGTCTATTTTATGATTCAGCACGAAACCCACCTTCGAGTGCGATATGGCGAAACAGATCAAATGGGCTATTTGTACTATGGCAATTATGCCCAATACTACGAGATCGGCCGTGTAGAAGCCCTTCGCTCTTTGGGCATTATTTACAGCGAATTGGAACAAAAGCACGGCATCATGTTGCCTGTCTATGAGGTGCATTCCAGATTCATCTCTCCCGCTTATTACGATCAAAAAATTAGACAAGTCACGGAGATTCGAAGCATGCCTACTGCGAAAATTCAATTTTTTCATCAACTTTTTAACCCGAATGACGATTTAATTCACGTGGGAGAAGTCACACTCGTCTTTTACAAGGCAAAAACACAGCGACCGATAAAAATGCCCACATTCATAGAAAATGCCCTAAAGCCCTATTTTGAGTAAATCAAATTTCGATTGGTATGAATACCTAAGGTCAAAGCCATTTATTCGGCTTGTGATTCTCAAGGCCAAAACGGGAAGCCTACCCGGTTTGGGTGGTGTGCCTGTGTATAACGTGTTGCAGTTTATTATAGATGAGTCAATAAATGATGACCTAATAACGAGAGCTCGCTCTGTAGCCTTTTCCTTTTTTCTCTCTATTTTCCCGTCGATTTTAATCCTAATCTCAATTGGGGCACTACTGCCTTTCGACCTCGTGCCCTGGCTTCAGTCTGTCTTAGAAGGAGTGCTGCCGGACACAGCAGAAGGATTCCTCTTTGACGTTATAGGCGACCTCGAAGAACTCCCCCACTCCGGCCTACTATCTATTGGTTTTTTGCTCGCCGTCTATTTCTCCAGCTCAGGTCTGAATACGCTGATTACCGGCTTTCATAAAAGTTACCCCACAACGTTCAAATCGAGATCTTGGATCAGACAGCAGTTTATTGCTATTTTCCTTACGGGAACGCTCTTTGGATTGCTCATCATCACAACGCTTCTGCTGTTGACCGGCAACTTTCTAATCGCCTGGTTCGTCAATTCCACCAATCTGGGCATAGCACCCACAATCATGATTCAAATCCTGAAATGGATCATAATTATCGCTCTATTTTACTCCATCATTGCCATGATTTATAAAATCGGACCTTCTATGCATAGAAAGTTTCGATTCTTTTCGCCGGGTGCTACTGTTGCCGCTGCTATCACTCTTATTATTACCTTTGGCTTTTCCGTCTATGTTAATAACTTTGGAACGTATAATAAACTCTATGGATCGATAGGGGCTATCATCGTGCTGATGGTTTGGCTACAGTTAATCTGCACCATTATATTACTGGGCTTTGAACTCAATGCAAGTATCGCAGTGAATAAAGACTTGCGTCAAAAATCTCGAAACAAGAACGCTGAAAACAGTACTCCAACGAGTTTGAAAGCATAGCTGGGCGAGCTTACAGTTTTAAATTAGCTAGCAGCTCACCGACGACAAAAATACTACCACAGACCAATAGCGCATCAAAAGGAGAAGTTCGCTTAAGAGCGGCCTTGTATGCTAAGTCCACAGTATCGTATCCTTTGGCATTCAAACCGTACTCCTCTATGGCCAAATCGATATACTGGCGATAGTGGAGCGCTCTTGGAACATCTGCCTGGCAGAAAAAGTATTTGGGAAACTTGGGAAGATGAGAAAGTAGATTTCTTATATCCTTATCATTTGATACTCCGATTACTATGTGATATCGCTCTGCATCAATTTCAAAAAAAGATGTGAAGACAGCATTCAGTGCGGAAATATTATGAGCGCCATCAAGCACAATGGGCGGCTTTTGACTCAAAATCTGCCACCGGCCCAACATGCCCGTTTTTTCTCTAATTTGCGCGAAGGCATCAAAATCGGACACTACTTCTTCTTTCTCTCCCTGCAACTTGTCTAATTGATAAACTACGGATATGGCTGTTCGAAGATTTTCTCTTTGATACCCCCCACTCAAATCCATGAATCCCCGAACTGCAGGTTGGTCCCCCACTTGAATTTCGACCCATTGACCACCCAAATCTTCCTGAACGAGTTCAAGCTGAACCATATCCTCTGCCCAGTAAAGCGGTGCTTCTTCTGATTTTGATTTCTCTAACACTAAGTCACTGTATTCATCTGACTTCTCGCCCATAATAATGGGGACTCCTTTCTTGACGATTCCCAGTTTTTCCCTTGCAATTTCGGGTATTGTGTCCCCGAGTATCGCCTGGTGATCATAGGAAACATTTGTAATGCATGATATCAACGGATGAATAATATTCGTAGAATCCAAACGCCCCCCTAGCCCTGTCTCAATGATTGCGATATCAACCTGCTGTCGGGAAAAACAATACAACGCTAAAGCAAAAGACCACTCAAAAAAGGAAGGTTTGATTTCATGAAAGGCCTCATAGTATGTTTGCACAAACTGCTTGACATCCTCCTCGGAAACAGGAATTCCATTGACTTTTACTCTCTCTCGAAAATCTATATAATGGGGCGAGGTATATAAACCTACTTTACGTCCGCGCTTTTGATACACAGCTGCAATCATGTGAGATACAGACCCCTTTCCATTTGTGCCCGCCAGGTGAACCATATCTACATCTCGCTCGGGATGTCCCATGATTTCACAGAGTCGAATAATATTTCTTAAATCCTTCTTGTAGGCTTTCGCTCCTACCCTTTGAAACATGGGAAGTTGCTGGTGGAGGAAAGCTAAGACTTCCTGGTAGTTTTTCATATGGCAGAACCCTGCGGTTATTGCAACTGAAAGTCAATTGTGATGGTACCACATTGCCTATCCATTTCACCCTCAGTAAATTTAAATTCAGAAGCGGCATCAGAGGCAATTCTGCGCAAATCAGAGTCTGTTGTTGTGGATCCCCTTTGGGTGTAATCGGCAGAAATAACATTCCCCGAAGCATCCACACATACCTTTATTACCACTCGTCCGGTTTTCTGTGATTGGTCCATAATGGGCGGCTCATAGGCTACCCCCCGGTTACTCAATCCACCACCTATTTTGCCCTTTCCCGAACTAATGCCTTTCAATTTATCGGCATCTGGGTCACCTTTGGGGTCTCCCTCGCTTCCAGGCTTTGAGGTAGATCCTTTCCCTTCTCCCTTAAAAGCTTCGCTAAAGCTAGATTTCGACTCTTCGTATTCTTGCTGCTTTCTCTTTTTTTCCGCTTCCTCTTGCTGTTTTCTGATCGCTTCAGCTTCAGCTCGTTTTTGAGCTTCACTCTGCTGCTTTGCTTTTTCCGCCTGCTCCTTGATTTTCACATCCGACTGCTCCTCGGTAAGAATTTTTTCTTCGGGCTTGAGACGAGAGGCTTCAGATTCCTGAGTTTCTTCTTCCTCTTCGACTTCTTCTTCTGGAACGGGCTCCTCAACGGGTGGCTCCGGATTGACTTCTTCCATTTTCTGAGTCTGCGGAGCATCCTGTCCTGAACCTTGATCAGGGGCACCAAAATTGACCAATATTCCCTCCTTTTCAGGGGGGGGATCCGGATAGGTCATCAATGGCAATAGAGCAATGAGAAACAAAAGACAATGAATGCCTATGCTGAAAAACAAACCTCGCTTTTTGTTTTTCTCATTCTCCGGCTTTTGATTCTTGCTCATGGTTTTCATAGTTCACCTTTACTATATAACGCTATCAGCGAAGTTTTCGTTCTTTTTACCCCTCCAATTAATTGTCGGGTTCCGCTAAAACAGTATTTACTTTATGCTTAAAGGCCATATCCATTACAGCAACCACAAATTGATTTTCCGTTTTCGGATGCGGTGCAATAGTCAAGCTCTTACCTGACTGGGCCAATTGCCGGATTTGTTGATCTAAGGCCTCCTCTGCCACTCGGGACCCATTATACATGTAGTTGCCATTCGCTTGAATGATTAACTTGTTCGGCCGGGTGACCGATTCTGATGAGCCCGTTGAAGAGGGAAGTTTGAGATTGAGTGCATTGGGAATTACCATCGATGAGGTCAACATAAAAAAGATCAGTAACAAGAATATGATGTCTGTGAGAGAAGACATGCTAAACTCCGCTGAAACTTTACTATTCTTTTTTAGTGCCATAATCGAATCGTTATTTTATGGGTTGCGTGGCAATAATAGCTCTGCACTTTAAGCTGTTGGCTATTTTCATGAGTGCTGACACTTTATCCCAGGATACCCCGCGCTCAGCCGCAATGGTCAGAGTTGCTTTATCGGGGTATTTTGAATCCCGTATGAGTTGTGCGACTTCTGATTGAATATAGCGATAATCAATTTCTTTACCGTTCAACTTGTAGGTTCCTTTGGGGTCTAGCTGCACTACGATATCAGAAGGCGCAATGGTCTTTGCATCTGCCTCCGGCAAATCCACCCTGATTTGAACCAGTGAAGAGGTCAGCATAAAGAAAATCAGTAACAGAAATATAATATCTGTCAAAGAAGACATGCTAAACTCCGCACTTACTTTACTTCTGCTCTTCAGTCCCATTTAGGCTGGTTCTTGAAGTAAGTCGAGAAACTCCATCGTACTCGACTCCATTTTAAAAATCACCTTTTCAATGCTCGCCACCAATATGTTGTAGCCCACAAAGGCCAATATTCCTATAAATAAGCCAAAGGCAGTAGTTATCAAGGCCTGGTAAATACCTCCCGCCAATACATCCGGGGTTACGTTCTCTTCGGTTGCCATAGTAAAAAACGCCAAAATCATCCCAGTCACCGTCCCAAAAAATCCAATCATCGGTGCTGCACCCGCTATACTGGCCAGAGTAGACAGGTTTTTCTCCAATTTAAATACTTCCAAATTCCCCACATTCTCAATGGAGGCATTGATATCTCGCAGAGGTTTTCCGATGCGCTGCAAGCCCTTTTCAACCATTCGGGCAACGGGCGAACTGTCGTTAGCGCATAATGCTTTCGCTGCGGCTATATTGCCATTCTGTACATTTGTGCGAATGTTATTCATGAAGCTCTGATCAATCTTAGCCGCTTTTTTTATCGTCAAATATCTCTCAATAAATATGTAGGAAGCAATCACGGATAAAATCAATAACACACCAACAATAATCACACTGAGTATCCCGCCTTTCATTATAATATCTAAAAAGCTCGAGGCCGCCAATCCGCCCTCTTCAGCGGCTGCAGTGTCAACTGCATTTTGAAATAAAAATAGTGCTTTCATGCTCATGCTGGTTTCTATTTTGGAAGTCTTAAAAAAATACGAGCTTATAACGCATATCGCTTTAAAAGTCGTATGTGATCTCAAATATATTAAAGAAAAACTTTATTTGATAAGTTTCTTTGGTAATATTTAAGAAATCTCCCCACGGAACATAATTTATGTCATTGTGCTCTTCTCCAGCTGAATAAAATTTGCCTTTGACTAACTGAAAACGAAAAGGTAATATATTTTCTTTAATTAATATGAGGGCAAATCCTCTTTATACTGTACTTTTTGTCATAACTGTGATCAGAGAGCGAGTAAATTGTTTCATAGAAGATATTTTTTTTGTACTTTTCCGTCAAACAGAATGATAATTCTATGAAACACCTCTATAAAGTAGCCGTATTGGGCTCAGGCACCATGGGAAGCGGTATTGCCTGCCATCTTGCGAATGTAGGCATGAAAGTGCTATTATTAGATCTCCCTGCTGACGATGAAAAATCAAATGGCAATAGGAATGCAATTGCAGATAAAGCGCTAAAATCGGCTATTAAAAGCAAGCCATCTCCCTTGTACAAAAAAGAATTTGCCCAACGAATTACGGTGGGCAACTTTGAAGACGATCTATCCGATATAAAAGACTGCGATTGGATTATTGAAGTGATTGTAGAAAACCTGAAAATAAAGAATGACCTTTTGGATCGGGTGGAAAAACACAGAAAAGATGGATCCATAGTCAGTTCCAATACTTCGGGAATCCCCATTCACTTGATGTCAGAAGGAAGGTCTGAGGATTTTCAGGCCCATTTCTGCGGCACCCACTTTTTTAATCCGCCGAGGTATTTGCGGCTTCTGGAAATCATTCCCGGTCCTGAAACTCGAGATGAGGTAATTGATCAGTTGTCTCATTTCGGTGATCACATATTAGGCAAGGAAACCGTTATCTGCAAAGACACTCCCGCTTTTATTGCCAATCGAGTAGGAGTTTATGCAATGTCATACATTTTCTCCAAAGCAGAAGAATTAGAGCTCCCTATCAACGCAGTCGATAAATTGACCGGTCCTGCTATTGGACGACCCAAAACCGGAACTTTCCGCCTGGGAGACCTGGTCGGACTTGACGTGGCAGCTAAGGTGCTGAAGGGAATGAAAGAAAACTGCCCCGACGACGAACAAGTTCAAGAACTCGAGCCCTCAAAGGCCTTTGACTTTCTCATTGAAAAGGAGTGGCTCGGCAATAAATCAGGACAGGGATTTTACAAGAAAACTGATGAGAAGGACGATAATGGTAAAACCATCATTCACGAATTAAACCTATCGACCTTAGAGTATGAAGAGCAGGAAAAGAAAGACATGGAAGTTCTTTCTCAATCCAAACAAATCGAAGATTTAGAACGACGACTCAAGGCTATTGTCAAAGTAGATGATGCCGGCGGACAATTATTGAGAGACTCCTTTGGCGCTTTATTTGCCTATGTATCCAAAAGAATACCCGAAATATCAGATGAGATTTACCCAATTGACAATGCAGTAAAGGCCGGTTTTGGATGGAAAAAAGGTCCCTTTGAATACTGGGAGATATTCGGTGTACAAAAAGGAATTGAGTGGGCGGAATCAGCCGGTTTTGAAGTGGCCGATTGGGTAAAAACCATGGTTGAGGTCGGAAAAGAGTCGTTCTATTCTCAAACGGAAGGGGTGACCTCATACTACGATATCGGTGATAGAAGCTATACGCCCGTCCCCGGCAGTAAAGAGATCATCAATTTGAGAACACTGGATCATCAGAAGCCCGTTTTGGAAAACGACGAAATCTTACTCCACGATATTGGAGATGGCGTTTTGTGTCTGGAGTTTAGATCTAAGCAAAATGCCATTGGCGAAGGAATCCTCACGGGTATGAATGAAGCCATTGATCTGGCCGAAGAAGAAGGTTGGAATGGCTTAGTGATTGGAAATCACGCAGAGAATTTTACTGTAGGTGCCAATCTCATGATGATTGGTATGATGGCTTTTCAACAACAGTGGATGCAATTGCAGCAGGCTGTGAGCTTGTTCCAACAAACCACGATGCGATGTCGATACTCCTCCATTCCCGTGGTCGCTGCTACTCAAGGATTTGTTTTTGGTGGAGGCTGTGAGACCATTATGCACTGCGACGCTACCATTTGTGCGGCAGAATCGTATATCGGACTGGTGGAAGCCGGCGTTGGATTAATTCCCGGAGGAAGTGGAACAAAAGAGTTTGCACTCAGAATATCTGATTCGTTTTTTGAAGGCGATGTTCAAATGCCAACTCTCATAGATCGATTCAAAACAATCGCTATGGCCAAGGTGGGCAAATCTGCCCACGAGGCAAAGGAATACGGATATTTGAACCATAAGGATCAGATCATTACCAATGCGAAAAGAAATATCACTGATGCGAAAAAAGAAGTCTTGCGGCTTTCGACTAGCTATATGAGACCGACAGAAAGAACGGACATCAGAGTATTGGGAAGACAGGGACTTGCCAGTCTTTACGTAGCGGCCAACGGGTTGAAACGAGGAAATTACGCCTCTGAGCACGATATTAAAATTGCCAAGAAAATGGCATGGGTCCTTTGTGGAGGGGACCTAACGGGGGAACAAAAAGTCTCCGAACAGTATTTAATTGATTTAGAACGAGAAGCCTTTTTAAGTTTATGTGGCGAACCCAAAACTCAGCAGAGAATTCAACACATGCTGGAAACAAACAAACCACTGAGAAACTAATCACAGGAATAGAACAAATAACATGGAAGCATATATAGTTAAAGCATATCGAACAGCAGTAGGAAAAGCTAAAAAGGGAGGGTTTCGAAATTATCGCTCTGATGATTTAGCCGTAGATGTCATCAAATACCTACTGGAACAAACTCCGGAATTAGACCCCGAACAAGTAGATGACTTAATAGTCGGGTGCGCCAACCCCGAGGGAGAACAAGGCCTTCAAATTGGGCGGATGATTTCCGTTCGGGCACTGGGGCAATCCGTGCCGGGAGTTACCGTCAATCGCTATTGCGCCAGTGGTCTCGAAACCATAAATATTGCCGTTGCTAAAATCAAAGCCGGTATGGGCGAGTGTTTCATCGCCGGCGGGGCTGAAAGCATGAGTCATATACCTATGACAGGCTACAAATTAGCTCCCAATTACGGAGTGGCTAAAGACACCCCTGATTACGTGATTGGAATGGGTATTACAGCAGAAAAAGTAGCTGAAAAATACAAGGTCAGTCGCGAAGATCAGGATCAATTTGCTCTACACTCCCACGAAAAAGCAGCGAAAGCTCAGGATGAAGGATATTTCGAAGGGCAAATTGTCCCCATTGAGGTGCCCCATGTTACCGTAAAGGATAACGAACGACAGGAAGAGAAATTTACCGTAAAAGAAGATGAGGGTGTCCGCCGAAATACCAATCTCAAAACTCTGGGCAAATTAAAACCGGTGTTTGCAGAAAACGGATCCGTTACAGCGGGAAATGCATCTCAAACTTCAGATGGAGCTGCTTTTACACTGGTCATGAGTGAGCGAATGGTAAAAAAACTCAACCTCACACCTATCGCCCGCCTGGTTTCTTGCCGGGTAGCCGGTGTTGATCCCCTATATATGGGAATTGGCCCCGTTCAAGCTATTCCCAAAGCTCTCAAAGCCGCCAATCTCAGCCTGGAAGATATCGACCTAATAGAATTAAATGAAGCCTTTGCCTCTCAGAGTTTAGCGGTGATTAGAGAAGCCGGGCTGAACCCTGACATCGTCAACGTTAATGGAGGAGCTATCGCTTTGGGACATCCCCTGGGATGTACCGGAGCAAAATTGAGTACACAAATTTTGTTCGAACTCCAGAGAAGAGAGAAAAAGTACGGTATGGTTACGGCTTGCGTCGGTGGTGGACAAGGTATTGCCGGAATTTATGAGATGCTCTAACTCATTGGATTATTCTATCCCTTCTCCCGAGGCTGGAGCTGCGATTTCCTTTTCTCATGTAAAGTGTATTTCTCTAAGCTTAGACCAGAACGCCCACTGCCTGATTTTAGCTGTATGTCGGATTATACATATTGCCCTAAGCTCGTGGGCTAAACGATCAAGAGCTCTGCGGATTTGAAAAGCAGCTCGCAAGGGTGAACTAATAAAGAGTGACACGAAAGTGTAAAGATCAAAAACAGTGTGTAAGTCTGTCCTTTTTGAGCGTTATCCATGTAGAAATCATTTTTTCTATTTATGAAGTATCGAATGAAATCAACTCACCTCCTCGGGATTAAGGCTTTGTGTATTGCCGCAATTCTCTTTTTGACACCCATTGGGGCCACTTTATTTGCCCAAGAAGTGGATTGGCAAAAGACACTCGAAGAAGAAATTTTGAAGCCCGGAAGTGAAGAGGCCGATATCGCATTCGATATTTTTGAATGGGTCACTAAGAAGATTGCCTACCAAACAGATCGAAAACATCAGGTTCTATCCTCTGACCCCGACCTGCCCGTCGCAGAAAACACCTACATCACTCAAACCGGCGTCTGTATCGGATATGCCCGACTCTACGAGGAACTCTGTAAAGCGGCAGGTATTCCAGTCATTGTGGTAGAGGGGGTAGCCCGCTCCTCCGTCGATGAAGAAATGGAAAACCACGCGTGGAATATTATCCAAATCAATGACCGCTGGCTGGTCGTAGATCCCACCTGGGCCAGTGGCGTCGTGCAGTCCGGCACCTTCACCTTTCGCTTTCAACCGAAGTTTTTTGACCTGCCACTCAGTCAAAGAAAATGGTCGCATTACCCCTACGATCCGGCGCTGCAGATTCGAGACCATCCCCTGACATACCAGGAATTTATCCAAAAACAGGAACCCTCAACTGACAATCCACTTCTACCCTATCGAGAAATCATCAATAATTACCCGGGTATGCAGGATACTTCTGCTTTGCAAAGAAGTCTTGATTACAAACCCGGTGACCCGTTTTTACAACAAGCACTCGCCGATAGCTATATGCAAAACGCAGAAAAGTTAATTCAACCGTGCCTGGAGAGTTTTTCAAAAGGTCCATCCCAAAGCAAGGTAGAGGAATGTAGTACCGTTATAAACAAAACAGAAGAATGGCTTCTCAAAAGCCAGTCTCTTTATCAAAGCGTACTCAATAGCGATAGTCCTCAAAAAACTTCAACAAAAATAAACCTGTCCAATCTTTCACAAAACCTGAAGACACTGGATCAGATGAAACAATTCAAATCCTAAATTATACACATTTTATACTATGAAAAAAGTCGTTGTTATTGGTGCCTCTCCCAAAAAGTGGCGATATTCTTATAAGGCCGTAAGAATGTTGGAAGATTATGAATATGAGGTAATTGCTCTGGGCAAAACACCGGAAAACATCGGGTCAACAATGATTCAAACCGGACAGCCTAAGATTGACGATATATACACCATTTCTCTTTATCTCAATATAGAGAATTCTACCAAAATTATGGACTATATCTTGACTCTGGAGCCGCAACGCATCGTGATAAATCCTGGTGCTGAAAATCCTCAATTAGAGATGGAAGCCCAGGAACAAGGCATTGAAGTTATAAGGGGATGCACGCTGGTCATGCTCAGTACGGGCACCTTTGAGAAGGAGGCAACAAGCCATGACGTCTAGGACTGTTTTTTTCGACGCTCCAACTCTGTCTTCAACATAGCGTATTCCCTGCTCATGTCTCCAGTGACGGAAGAGTTCTCTTGAGCTCGCCGTACCAGATAGGGTACGACATCCCGAAGGGGACCATAGGGCACGTATTTTGCCACATTATACCCCTCTTTGGCCAGATTATACGTAAGGTGATCACTCATTCCCATCAATTGACAAAAATTGACGTGAATGTGGTCTTTGGGGATATTCATCTCCTGAATCAATCGCACCTGAAGTTCCATACTTTCCATGTTATGAGAAGCATTTGCAAAAGCGATTTGGTCGTAATGCTCCATGCAAAAACGAATGCCATCATTATACATCTCATCGGTGGCCTCTTTTGTTTCGTGAATCGGACTCGGATATCCCTTCCTTTCTGCACGGGCGCGCTCCTTGTCCATATACGCACCGCGCACCAACTTCGCACCTAAAACAAAACCCTCTTCCCTTGACCTTTGGTAATCCCGCTTCAGGTTATCGAGCATATCCCTGCGATACAGTTGATAAGTATTATATACGATAATAGTCCCTTGATTATATCTGTACATCAACTCTAAGACCAGGTCATCAATGGCATCCTGAATCCAAGACTCCTCAGCATCTATAAACACTCCAATATTTCGCTCCTCAGCATAGGAGCACAGTCTGTACAGTCTTTGCTTCAAGGCCTCGTATCGACTCTGCTGATCTGCTGTCAGGCTTGATTTGGACTGAACTTTCTCCAAAATGATATTCTGAGTCAAGCCCGATACTTTCGTGCTAATCACTTTTACACTCTCATGAGCAGCCGCAAAATCAATGGACTTGATGTTTTCCGAAATAACCCGATCAAACGCATCTTCGTCGTTCTTCCCCTCCGCTCCGTAATCCAACATTGTATTGACGCCAAAAGAGTAAAGATGATCGATTGTGGACCTGGCATCCTCCAGATTTTCACCTCCACAAAACTGCTTGTACAGGGTTTTCTTTAAAATGATTTTTACAAATGGAAGGCGAAATTTTACAGCCCAAATCGCCAAATGTCCCAGACTATTGACCAAAAAGCGAAAGTTCATGAAATAAAACATCCACGTTGTCTGCTTCAAATCTTTATCTGACTTGGCTTCAAAAGCTACGCGCGTATCACTAAAATCAGGTGTTTGAGGTTCTTTGTTCTTTATATCCATATGTCAATCATCTATCCCATCCGATCGGATATCAAGAATAACAAAATTCTACCAATATTTCAGGTCTTCACAAAATTTTTACTGATGACAGACGCAAAATTTTCAGATAGCAGTCCGCTCTTTCCTTTCAAAAATAAATCGAAATTGAACAGTTATTCTGAGAGCAAGAGTAAAAGTCCAAGCTTGTTTTCGATGGAGTATTCAGCCTTGCTTATGGCATACCCCAAGCCCCTAAATCACAAAATTTTTAGCACCTTGCAGCTGGAAAAATTCGATGAAAAGGCAGTTTGAATTTGGAAAAAAAGCAGATGCGATTTCTCAATTCAAGCTTTTATATTATATTTGCATCGCTTTAAGAAACTAAGCGAGAGTAGCTCAGGGGTAGAGCACGACCTTGCCAAGGTCGGGGTCGCGGGTTCGAATCCCGTTTCTCGCTCACACCAAGACCTTCTGAAGGGAAGGTCTTTTTCTTTAGCCCGGATGGTGGAATTGGTAGACACGCAGGACTTAAAATCCTGTGGACAGTAATGTCCGTGTGGGTTCAAGTCCCACTCCGGGTACTTTTCATCCCCACTCCTTTGCTCCCCTCCCTAAATTATCCATAGTCCCATCCAGTATTTATCTTTTTCTTTGCACATTTTTTGAGCAGGGCTCCCAAGTTTTTATTATATTTAGGGAAACAAACAATCGCTCTATGTCCAAAATATTGTTCCCAACAGATTTCTCAGAAGCCTCTGAAAAAGCCTGGCCCACAGCCAAAGCTTTTGCTCAGTTTTTACAGCGTAGTATCGAAGTCGCTCACTATTTTCACCCCGTGACAACAGACGTTAGCGGTGTGGATTACAATCTGGCGAAAGAACTTCAGGATCTCAAAGAAGAGCAAATGAAAAACTACATGGAAGGTCTCGATACCTCCGGTGTAAATGCAACTTCCTTCGTTCAGGTCGGCTTCCCCATACAGTCCATGGTCGAGCGCTCCAAAGAAGAAGAAATCAGCTTGATCGTCATGAGTACGCAAGGAGAACGTCACGCCCTCGATCGCTGGCTCGGTTCCGTTTCCTCAGAACTCTCTGTCAAAGCCCGGTGCCCCGTCATTCTCGTGCCGGAAGGGACTCACTCCAAGGCTTTTAAAAATGTCCTCTACGCCACGAGCCACGAATCTCTCAACGAACAATCGATTCGGCGATTGCAAAACCTCATTCAACAGCTCGGAGCAGCCATTCACTTCCTGTATGTCGCTCCGAAAGATGCAGATCGCGATACTTTGAGTACCCAATTGCTCGACACGCTCTTTACCGATGGTGAACCCAACTTCTCTTTCTCAGTGGAAATTCTCGACAACGAAGATGTCATTTCCGGCATCAATGACTACGTCAAACAAAATCAAATCGACCTCACTATCATGTATAATGTGTCGCGCTCCTGGTGGAAATCCCTCGTACATAAAAGTATGTCCAAGCGCATGGCCTTCAATACAGAAACCCCTTTACTCGTTATGCATCAAGATGATATGCATATAGATTCAGAATAATATATTTTTTATATTGGTTTTTTGGCGGTGCCCCCTCCCCGGCCCTTACGGGCCAGTCGGGGTCGGGCTATGCAGGGGTTCCGTCACGCCGATGGCGTGACCACTTCGCCCACAAAATCTTGTGGGCTCGTGCCCTTACTATCCCTCACCGAAATATGGAATGAATGCCCCTCCAGACAAAAAACAACCTTATCGGGTCACTGTTATATCCCCCGTAAACTCCCGAATCGCATTGTTCCCATCAATCAATCGAATGTAGTAAACATATGTTCCCGGACCGACCAGACGACTGCGATAGCGACCATCCCACAGTGTCAATTCAGTACCTCCCCCACTTCGCAATTCCGAGATTAGATTTCCCCAACGATCGAAAATTCGGCAAACCTCCAGCTCTTGAATCGGAACGGAAGCATTCAAAGTGAAAAAATCATTGATTCCGTCTCCATTGGGAGAAAACACATTGGGAATAGCTATGGTAGTGCTCTCCCGTATTTCTATGCGATATTGCTTAACTATAGGGCAACCCGATTCATCCAGCGCCCGCAAAGTATAAATGATGTCCCTCGTGGGTTGAAGTGATACCGGGATGCATTCTGTGCAGGATAAAAAGGTCGCCGGGCTCCATTCGATATCGGAAATATTATCGCGCTCTACTTCATTCCCCATAATCAGACTATCCCCACTGACCACGGTATAAGTCACCGTGCTCAATACGGAGTCTATTGCGGGAGCCTCAATCGTTATCGACTCTGTAAAAACACAACTATCTTTTTCGATCCTGAATTCATACAAGCCCGCATCGGGAGAATCATTCACATATTGATTGCCCGCTATGGGCTCTCCATTCAAAAACCACTGAAAACTGCTGTCGGGCACCTCCGCCTCTATGCGCCCACTGCTATCGGGCCGACAAGTCGGCTGCTCAATCAACCAATCCTCAGCAGAAAAGTCAAATTGCTCTATAGTCACACTGCCATCACTTAGACAGCCATTTTCATCTTCCAAATCAAAATCATAGCTGCCCGGCGGTAAGCTCCTTTGTTTTTCCTGGCTGCCATCCGACCACTGAATGTCCGTATTGGCTGGTTCAGTAGTCACAATAATTCTCCCGGAGTCACTGGCAGAACAGGCCACACTGACCTCTGCGTCAAATGATATCTCTGAAAAAGCCGAAACGACTTGAATCGCTACGGAGTCACAACCTCCCTGGCTGTCAAAAGTGTTAGTGTAGGTGCCGGGCCCCACCCAATCCCCGTCGATCAAAACAGAATCACCCGGACAAATCCTCACACTATCTCTGGACATCGCCGTGTTATCAGCCAATATTTCAATTGTCTGAGACGCGGGACAGCCATTTCTGCTGGCTGACACTAACAGATTAATGTCTTCGAGCAAAACGAGATCAAAAGCCGT
>JAWLFI010000046.1:0-15542 GCA_041685645.1 Saprospiraceae bacterium
CACAGCATTTCCCGTAAGTACACCTTCGAGATGAGGCAGCACTCGCGAAACGGCTTTGGCAGCCCCAGTGGTAGTTAAAACCATATTCAGAGCAGCGGCCCTTCCTCTTCTGGGCTTTTTGTGGAAGTTGTCCAGGAGATTTTGATCACTGGTGTAAGCGTGAATTGTTTCAATGTGTCCCTTATCTATTCCTAAGGCATCATCTATCGTTTTAATGAGTGGTACGATGGCATTCGTAGTGCAAGAAGCAGCGCTAACCAGAGGTTCATTTTGAGCATCTTGTTGATTGGCCCCGTAAACGAGATTAGGAATATCTTTTCCCGGCGCAGTTAGAATCACCTGCCCTACTCCGGGTCTTAGGTGCTGAGCCAAGCCCTTCTTGTCTCGCCACACGCCGGTATTATCAATCAGCAGAGCATCTTTTACGCCATAGTCGGTATAATTGACCTCCGAGGGGTCATTGGCAAAAATGAAGGCTATTCTATTTCCATTCACCGTTATGGAAGCATCCTCGGGATGGACCTCTACCGTACCCTGGAAATCGCCGTGGACAGAGTCTGACAAGAGTAATGCCGCCCTTTTCTTTAGTTCTTCTGCCGTACTACTCATTTTTTTTCTCAAGACCACTGCCTTCAAGAGTAACTGGTCGCCCCGTCCCGTGGTTGAGATAATTCTTCGAGCCAATAATCGACCGATCCGACCGAATCCATATAAAACCACGTCCTTAGCTTCTACTTGTTCACTGGTATCCCCAACCACTTGCGACAGGCATTGGTCGACAAATTCAGAAATATCACCCTCTGATGCATCTTCAAAGGCAGCTGCCATCTTACCCACGTCTAGTTTCATGGGCTTTAGATTGGTCTTGTTATGAATCTCAGTAGCAATACTCAAAGTAGTCTCAATGGATATTGGACGCGAAATATAATCTGTGGCGATTTTGTGATGGTGCAGTACTTCACTAGGTCGCGCATCGTAAATATCGCGGCGAAACAAGACTAATTCCACCCCCTGATCGAATCTTAAATCTCCAACAATTTTAAGTAACTTAAGGGCTAATTTTTCCTGTAATCTCCAATCTGAGAGTGTTTTGTGACGCTGAATTTGAAGTTCGTGGGACTCACTCATAACGCATGACTTATTTTGCCACAAATATAAGTGAAATCCAACATTATATCGATTAATCGCAAGGCATTTCACGAAAACCTTTAGCCCTTTGCTTCATCCTTGTTTTGGTTTTCTTCTTCATCCGAGATCTCATTCTCTTCTTCTTCCAAAAACATCAGTGAGGATTCCTTTTCCCACTCCTCAAGCATTTTAAGCCCCTGGTCTTCAAACACACCTTGCTGTAGGTCAATGCTGTCCATTAATCCGCTAGATAGCTCCATGAAGCGCTCCATTTCTCCTACCTTATGTGCCACGTCATCTGCGATCACTTCGATCGCTTCATCAAACATTACTCGCTTATCGCTGTCCCCCTGGATCACATTCATAGCAGATTGCATGGCGCTGTGAGAGGCGCGAATTGCTTTTCTTTCTTCTTCTTTTACCTTAATTTGATCTCGGGTATCCTCGAGAAGAATTTCAGAATTACCATGCATTTTTGAGAGCACTCGATGCAAGACTTCTAATTTTTTGTGAAGCGCTTGATATTTTTCGTTACTGTCTTTCAAACGAGCCGCCTTTCGCGAAGCCAGCACCATTTGTTTATCCATCTCCTTTTCCTTGGCCTTACTGGCGATGGCTAATTGGGTCTTTACTTCCTCTTCATTCTTTTCTATTAGGGTAGAAAGCTTGTGAATCTGGCCTCGCACGCCTCCAATTTGCTCACTCATCCGCGATAAATTCTTTTCTAAATCACTGACGTAATTCTTTAATATCCCAATGGGATCAATGGTGATAAACCAACTGGTGATCGAGCGCATAGCGCTTTTGTACATATACCCTATTAAGGTGCGCATTCTGGGATCGAAAATCATATAGAGCAAGGCAGCTAAAACCAGCAACATCAATGTCAGGTACAGGGCATTCTCAGCAAGACTAATCAGGGCCGGCATGACTAAGTACAAGCCATATATCCCTCCGCCTAAAAGCAGCAGTAAAAATACCGTACCCACTATCCCATCCGGACGTTTGTAATAGGGCTTGCGTTTGGTATTTGTATTTTCAATTGGTTGTGGATAACTCATACGATATGTTTTAAGTGACAATTTGCTATTCAAATGGTGATTGAAAAATAATAAAATACTTCATAGCAAAGAACCTTATTCTATCAACCCATCAATTCTATCGGCTGACTCTACCATTTTCTAGAATTGCTTTATCTCTTCAAAAATAATGAAATTATGAAGGTTTGATAGATTCGACTTTCATAGTTGAGCGGTTGATAAGGTTTTATTTCTTTTTCGATCTTGAGTTCTAATGAAAGAGGCCGAGCTATCTCCATCATATAATGAGACGATAATTGAATTATCAAAGTTCAAAGATACATTCTACAACTCTTTTGAACTGTTGACTTTCCCAAAATCCATTCCGGAAACAGTAGAATCCCATGAATCTCACTCTTTCATAGATTCAATAAATTCAAAAGCCCGAATTTCTGCCCAGGAAGGGCCGTTGTAGTCCGACATTAAAAACCCAACATGCCCGCCGAGGGAAGGGAAGGAATGAAACAACTTATTGTTCGCCTTCAATAGTTCCATCGGGTAGTCTTCTGGAGATAGAATAGGATCATCTTTTGCATTGAGCAACAAGGTGGGAACCTGAATGTCAGCCATTCGATATTTTGCGGAGCAGAACTCGTAAAACTCATCTGCATTTTTTAATCCATTCAAGGGGGCAGAAAAGCGTTCATCGAAAATGCGCCAGGACTTGACTTGATCTATTCCCTGAATATTCAGCAAGTTGGGGTACTGGGCAACCTTGATCTTTATTTTTTCTTTCAATCGGCTGAGAAAGTAATGAGAATACAGCCGTCGAAATCCCTTTTCAAGGTTAAGGGAGGCCGCCTCAATATCGCAGGGTGTTGAAACGGCGATAGCTGCTTTCACTGAAGAAGGGACATCATTTTTTGCGCGCCCCAACCAGTTGAGAATAATGGCTCCTCCCATGGAAAAACCCATCAAAACGATAGTGTCGTAATTTTGGCTCGCCATTTTTTGTACCACGAAATCTAAATCTGAAGTGTCTCCGTGGCAATACAATTTTGGGGTACGATTCATTTCTCCTGAACAGGACCGACTATTCCACGCAAGGACATCCCAATTTCTCTCTTTAAAATACCTGGCCGCTGAAAAAATATAAGGCCGAGAAGTATCCCCTTCCAGGCCGTGACCCAAAATAACCAGGTTTCGATGGCCTTCATTGAAAAAATCTACGTCGATAAAATCATCGTCTGGAGTCGTCCATCTTTCTCTTCGAAAGGACCCCGGAGAAGGAGCTATGAACTTTGAAGCGAAAATAGTGTGAACATGTCCATTCCTCAACCACCAGGGAGGTGAATAATCTTCTGCTGATTTCATCATCATAATAAGTTATAAAAAGTCTACATCCGGAGCAAAGGGGTAGCGCATTAAATACCCAATGGCCCGTCCGATATCAAAGTCCTCAAAAACGACCTTGTGCAGCACTTTAATAATCGGCACCTGAACTTGATGGTGCTCAGCTAATTGCTTCGCAATGGATAAAGTTCGAATGCCTTCCGCTACTTCGGTCATCGTCTCGAGAATATCCTGTAACTTTTCTCCCTGTCCCAACCTAAATCCAACGGAATAATTCCGACTCTTTGAGCTGGTGGCGGTCGCAATGAGATCTCCGATGCCCGCAGTGCCCAAAAATGCCCGACTATCGGACCCCATGGCCTTTCCCAGGTATATCATCTCTCTCAATCCTCGCGTTATGAGCATCGCCTGGATGTTTTTTCCCATTTCGCGGCCATCCAACATCCCGGTCCCCAATGCAATAATATTTTTCAATGCGCCAGCTAACTCAGCGCCTCGCATATCGTGAGATCCAAAAACAAAAAAAGAATCACTGTTGAGTGCCTTTTGTCCCATTTCAATCAATTCCTCATATGGGCTGGCGATCACAGAGGCGGTGGGATAGCCCTCCTGAATTTCTTTAGCTAAATTGGGTCCGGCTAAACACCCCACTCTTCTCACCACAGTTTCCTGCAAGATTACCTCACTCATCGTGCGAATATTGGTATTAGAGAGAGAAACTTCGTAGAGATTTTCTTCTTTCACACCTACTAAATCGAAGCCCTTTGTGCAGTGAATCATGAGGTGATAGGGACGTAGAAAGGGAGAGAACGAAGCCGTCATTTGGCTAAAATTCTTGGAGGGAACGGCCGGAAATATAAGTCGCACACGGCTGCAAAAGTCCTTAATCGATGAGGTGGCCCTAATTTTATCCGAAAACTCTACGTCTCGCAATTTGTGCTCTCGATTAATCTGCTGAACATTCTCCTCAGATCGCACATAAAGAAGAACTTCCTGATTTTTGGACAAAAGCATGGCCATTGTCAAGCCAAAACTCCCGGCACCAATAACACCTGTGGGATATGGCTGTGCCATGGTTTAATTTTTTGAGAAACTCTTTTTCCATTGAAGGTTAGATATCGCCTCATCAATGTCATCTACCAGCTGAGTCAAAGCCTCTGGCGCAGCGCTGTTTATAGCGATGCGCTTTCGCTTATTTTGATATTCACTGAATACGTACACCCAGGGAAGATCCAAAACGATTTTATCTTCGTCTATGGGATATCTATCTTCAAATTCAAAAAAGTCAGCGCCTAGAATTTTGCGATCGATCCGACTCACCTGATCTTTTGTCAACTCAGCCTTGTAAAATCCCTTTTTATCCACATTTCGCTTTCCGTGAAAATACGCCTTACCGTCTGCTAAAATCGTAGCCGTGTAAACGGGGCAGTCTCCATAGCAGGCAGTCTTCTCCAGGTGAAATACCGTATCCGGATCCTTGACGAATGGACTGCGCAGAGGTCGTCGGACAGCATCCTTAGGTACATCCATAACATCTGGATTATCCACCTTTGAATCTGTGGCAGCTTCCTTTTTTTCTAAGTTTTTTTGAACATCAGTTTTGGGCTTTTGAGTCACCGCTGTAGATCCTTTCCTCGTGCAAGATTGCATGAAAACAAGTGACAAAAATAAAAATCCGATTAAACACAACTTCTGATTCATACTCTCACTACTTTTTCTTTTTCTTTTGATCCTGAATTTTTCGCTGCTCTTCCATCGCTTTTTCTAATCGCGCTCTAAACCCACTTTTCTTTTTGGGTTTCTCCTTATTCTTCTGCAAGCCGGCCTTGATCTTTTCTTCATCAAAAATGAAGTTTTTCGTGACGGCTGTCTGAGTAATATTGAAGATATTAGAGAATAAAAGGTAACAAGTCAAACCCGAAGAATAGCTATTTAAAAAGAATAAGAACATAACGGGCATGAGATACTGCATGTATTTCATCATTGGATTGGACTGCATCATAGAATTATCCATATGCTTCATGTTATACATGGTATATCCAAACAAGGAAATGGCCCATAATAAGGTAAATAAACTCACGTGGGACCCATATGCCGGAATCATGAAGGGCAGCTGAACAAATACATCATATGTGGACAAGTCGGTCGCCCATAAAAAGCTCTCCTGGCGGAACTCTATAGATGAGGGGAAAAAGCGGTACAAAGCAAACCAAATAGGCATTTGCAGGACCATCGGCATACATCCACCCAAAGGATTGACGCCAAACTCACGGTAGAGTTTCATCGTTTCCATTTGTTGAGCATTGGAGTCGTCCTTGTTCTTCTCCTTGAGTTTGGCAATCTCCGGTTTAAGTGCTGCCATCTTTGCCTGCGATTTCAACATCTTATAGGTCAGTGGGTACAATACCAGCTTGATCACAAAAGTCAAGATAATAATGGCAATTCCCAAGCTTCCAATGTAGGTTGAGAAGAAAGAGAATACAGGACGAATGACCCAACGATTAATGGTGCCAAAAATACTCCAGCCATAAGGAATAACATCCTCCATGGCATGTCCCATATTCTTCATCGCCTGAAAGTCATTGGGGCCTATATAGAGCTTCTGTTGAATGCGCTCAGATTTCGGATTCGAAATTACATGCGTCAGAGACGTTTGTGCCGACTTGATTTTATCTTTCTCATCTTCCAGATTGGCTATATCCAAATTGCCCGAGGCATAGGAAGTTTCAGCCAAAAAACTCGCATTGAAAAACTGATTTGCATGAGTTACCCATTTCAAGGGTTCCTCAATGCTTTTATTGTCATCTGCTGTCCAGGATAATGAAGTAGGTGACTCCTCAGGTTTTTTATAGTGAATCGTCGTATATGTCTCCTCGTATCCATTGGGCTTTTCCAATCGGTGCAGCACGTTGAACCAATCGAACTGTATCTTTTCCCGGGGTTGGATATATTGATCTAAGCCCTCAAAACTAGTCTGAAAATCAACTTCATAGCCTTCTTCAGCCAAAATATAACGCATTTCAATGGATCCGCCCTGAGGAAGCGCCGCAGACAGCTTTATGGTTCTGTCATTGAGTTGATCTGCCTCAAAAGGAAGATCTTTTGTATTGATATATCCCCCTGTTGATATTGGAATGATATACTCAAAATAATGGGCCGGGTCATTCATGATTTTCAATGAATCATAGTACACTTTCCCCTCTTCATCGAGAGAGATGCGCTTATACCCTTTCACATCGACTTCGGTGATATAACCGCCAATATTGGTCAGGCGAATATTCAGCTCATCATTGGACAGTGTGTATTCCTTTTTCTCCGGAAGAGCATTTTGAGAAGTAGGCACCTTGGCATCAGGAGATGATAGAGAATCTATTTCGCCTGTTGATGTAGCAGACCTTTCATCCGATCTGCGCAGGGAATCTTCTCCCTGCTGTTCAACCATGGCGATAGAATCCTGCATGCGCTTGCGCTCTGCCAATTCTTCTTGCGAGGGTGCATTGATCTGCGCCCATAAGTAAAATAACCCAAAAATGAGTACAATCCCTATGATGGTATTTCTATCCATAATCCTAACTAATTCACCGACTTCAATGAATCCACAAAAGTAAACATTCTTTTACAACTTCTCCCCTCAAAGGTACAGTCAATACAATTTCTGGTGCAAAGATTATTGCCCTCCGGGGCTGTAGAGAGCTACAACATCTTAACTATTCAGCCCTTGAAATATTTGACATCATTGTCAAGTTGAATGCGATATCTGCTCAGGAACTCTCCAATCAATCCTGAAAATTAATTACTTTTGCAGTGAATTTCACCTGAAAAGCTAAAGGATATGTTTGACAATTTAACGGATCGCCTGGAAGGAGCCTTCAAATCACTCAAAGGAGAACACAAACTAACGGAACTCAACGTTGCGCAATCTATCAAGGAAGTCCGTAGGGCTTTGGTGGCGGCCGACGTGAATTACAAAATAGCCAAGCAGTTTACAGAAGACGTCAGAGAAGAGGCGCTAGGTAAGCAAAACGTCCTAAAGTCTGTAAAACCGGGCGAGTTGATGGTGAAAATCGTCCAGGACCAGCTCGCTGAACTCATGGGAGGTGAAAAGGTTGACATCAACCTCAAAGAAAAGCCGGCCATAATTTTAATTGCCGGATTGCAAGGGTCGGGTAAAACGACATTTTCGGGCAAATTAGCTCACTTTTTAAAGACGAAAAAGAACAAAAAACCCCTGCTCGTTGCTTGTGATGTATATCGTCCGGCGGCCATTGATCAGCTCACTGTAATTTCTGAGCAAATCAACGTTCCCATTTTTAAAGATATCGAAGATAAAAACCCATTGTCTATTGCTCGTCGGGCGATCGACCACGCGAAGGAAAATCACAATGATGTAGTTATTGTGGATACAGCCGGTCGCCTATCGATTGACGAAGCGATGATGGAGGAAATCTCCGGACTGAAAAAAGGATTGGAACCATCAGAAACGCTTTTTGTCGTAGATGCTATGACGGGGCAAGATGCGGTCAATACCGCTTCAAACTTCAACGACCGAATCAATTACGACGGCGTCGTGCTAACTAAGTTAGATGGAGATACCCGGGGTGGAGCTGCTCTTTCCATCAAATATGTGGTGGGCAAACCCATCAAGTTTGTCAGTATGGGTGAACAGATGGATACGCTCGACGTATTTCATCCCGACCGAATGGCACAGCGCATTCTGGGTATGGGAGATATAACA
Source organism: Saprospiraceae bacterium (assembly GCA_041685645.1). Classification (GTDB taxonomy): domain Bacteria; phylum Bacteroidota; class Bacteroidia; order Chitinophagales; family Saprospiraceae; genus JAWLFI01. The sequence continues at coordinate 8,236 of JAWLFI010000046.1, forward strand.
TCCTTTGTAGAGAAGGCTCAGGAACAATTCGACGAAAAGGAAGCGCGCAAATTAGAGCGCAAAATCAAGAAAAATAAATTTGACTTCAATGACTTTCTCACTCAGCTCAACCAAATCCGCAAAATGGGGGATTTGAAGAGCTTGATGGGGATGATTCCGGGCATGAGTAAAATGACGAAAAACCTGGACATCGACGACTCCGCTTTCAACAAAACGGAAGCTATCATACTGTCCATGACGCCTGATGAAAGAGCCAATCCGGAAGTACTTAACATCAGCAGAAAGAGAAGGATCGCCAAAGGTTCCGGTCATAAAATGACCGAAGTCAATCAATTCATCAAGCAATTCCACCAGATGAAGAAAATGATGAATATGATGAGTAAAGGGAAAAACATGAACAACCTCCTGAGTCAAATGAAGGGGCGCATGTAATTCTCTGATCCGCTCTGTAACGGGCGCTCAAAAATACTGCTTCCGGACCGCATTCTATCAAGCAATGGAATCGATTATGACGCGAATCACAGGCCAAATAGTAGATATTAGAAACAGAAGGTTATTTCCCGGAGAAATCACCTTTGAACGGGGGCAGATTCAAAAAGTTCGCGAAATTTCCTCAATGGATGTCGATGAAGGGTATATTATGCCCGGCTTCATCGATGCGCATATTCACATAGAAAGCTCGATGCTGGTGCCGGCCGAATTTGCCCGATGGGCAATTCCCTTTGGCACAGTCGCTACGGTTTCAGATCCGCATGAAATCGCAAATGTCCTCGGAATAGATGGGGTGGAGTACATGATTGACAACGGTAAAAAGGTGCCATTAAAATTCTATTTTGGTGCACCGAGTTGCGTACCGGCGACTCCTTTTGAGACTGCCGGAGCGGCTCTTCCCCCCGATGACATACGAAAACTATTAGCGCGTGATGAGATTAAGTATCTCGCTGAAATGATGAACTGGCCGGGCGTACTTCACGAAGATGCCGAGGTCATGGAAAAGATCAAAATCGCTCAGGAATTCGGTAAGGTAATCGATGGTCATGCTCCCGGACTGCGGGGAGAACAAGCTAAAGCGTATCACGCCGCGGGTATATCCACGGACCACGAGTGCACGACCTTAGAAGAAGCACGGGAAAAAATCAGCTACGGAGCGAAAATTGCCATTCGCGAAGGCAGTGCCGCTAAAAATTTTGAGGCTCTCCATCCGCTATTCCTCTCTTCTCCGGACGCTCTGATGTTTTGTTCCGACGACAAGCATCCCGATGAACTGATGAAGGGACACATCAATCAACTGGTTCAACGAGCCTTAGCTCAAGGCTATGGACTTTTCGACGTTCTCCACGCCGCCTGCATCCACCCCATAGATCACTACGGTCTGGAAGTAGGTGCCCTGCAAGCCGGCGATCCCGCGGACTTTATCAGGGTCAGCAACCTCAGAGATTTCGCAATCAAAGCCAGCTATATAGATGGCGAAAAAGTATATGATGGTCGCGCGGTAACTTTCGATAGGCCGGAATCCCAAACGCCGATAAAAATGGAAGCTCCCAGAATTCAGCCTGAAGACTTGAGAATAAGGGCCACGGGAGATTCTTGTCGCGTAATTTTGCCGAAGGACGGACAATTAATCACTGAAGAGGTCTGGGAATCAGTACTAACGGATGACCAGAACTACGCCATCAGTCAAGTGGATACAGATACTCTGAAAATCACAGTTTACAACCGCTACTCCCCTGCACCTCCAGCCGTGGCTTTTATTCGCGGATTTGGCTTGAAGGAAGGAGCGCTGGCCTCCAGCGTGGCACACGACTGCCACAATATCATCGCCGTCGGTCGGAATGATGTAGACATAGCCCGGGCAATCAATAAGGTCATTGAAATGAAAGGTGGAATTTCCGTCGCCACGGATAGTGAAATTCAGGGCCTCCCCTTACCGGTGGCCGGACTCATGACCACAGCGCCGGGTGATCAGGTGGCTGCACAATACGAACAGTTGGATCGGCAGGTCAAGGCACTGGGCTGTGACTTAAGTGCTCCATATATGACACTGTCCTTTATGGCTTTACTGGTGATTCCCTCTCTGAAATTGTCCGACAAAGGATTGTTTGATGGCGGGGCGTTCGAGTTTGTTGAACTTTTCTCAAATCGAAAATAACTTCAAAAACGGTAGCTTCTTGCGCCGGCCTTGCGCGCCGGGTGAGGGATAGGAAGGGCGCGACCGAAGGGAGCGGTCCTCGAGGATCGCCGCAGGCGATCTCGAGGACGAAACCCCTGCATAGCCCGACCACCGAGCTCCGCAGGGCAGCTCGGTGGGCACCCCCTAAAAAAAAGAAAACAATCTGCAAACTGATGCATTGTAAGCCTGTGTAGGAAATAAATACTCTGAAATTATCTGTTATATTTGCCGTTGGAATAATGTGTATTGCGAGCTGAACATGACTCCGAGAAGAATTTATGGTTTTTAAGACACTGAAACATTTTAAGGAGTATTCACTTTCCGATGCTCGGTCAGACTTAATGGCCGGTTTGATTGTGGCGGTCATGCTGATTCCCCAGGGAATGGCCTATGCGCTTTTAGCGGGCTTGCCTCCCATTTACGGACTCTATGCAGGCCTCACCCCCTTGCTTATATATCCCTTTTTGGGCTCCTCGCGGCACTTATCGGTAGGACCGGCGGCTTTGATGGCCTTAATCATTTACTCGGGACTGTCGCCGATGGCTGAACCCATGTCCGAGCGATTTATACAATTGTCTATTACCACCGCTGCTGTAGCGGGCGCCATGCAGGTGCTTCTCTCCGTCATACGCATGGGATATCTCGTCAATTTTTTGTCACAACCCGTGATTCGGGGATTCACCACTGCGGCTGCTGTGATTATTATTATGAGTCAGCTGCGCTATTTGCTCGGCATTGAAACCTCGCGATCGGGCAATACCCTTCTGAACCTCTACGAACTGATCATTCATTTGGACCGCTTGCAGTGGCTCACCGCCCTATTCGGAACCTTGAGTTTGGGTTTTATCCTCTGGGTCAAATTCACGGGGCGCCGATTACCGGCCTCTCTTCTCATGGTCTCGATCAGCTCGCTCATCGTATTTGGCATGTCCTGGGACAATGAGCAGTTGGAACTAATCGGGCAAGTACCATCAGGCCTGCCAAATTTCGTACTGCCCGATTTGCGCTTATCCACTGTCATGCAGGTTTTACCCATTGCCGCGGTCGTCTGTCTCATCAGTTTTATCGAATCGTTGTCTATAGCCAAGGTGATCGCTGCTAAAACAGACAACTCTGCCATCAGTGGGAATCGAGAGTTGTGGGCCCTGGGTTGGTCAAAACTGATTTCATCCTTTTTTCAATCTCACCCGAACACCGGCAGTTTCTCTCGCTCTGCACTCAATGCAGATGCCGGGGCTCAGACGGGGCTCTCTTCGATTTGGACGGCGGTCTTTACCGGGCTGAGTTTGATGTTTTTCACCGGGCTCTTTTATTATTTGCCGCAAACTGTGCTCGCTGCGGTGGTGATTGCCTCGGTGATATCGCTGGTGGATATTTCAGAGGCTAGAAAATTGATTCAGCGAGATAAAAAGGACTTTTACGTCTTCACTCTTACCTTCGGACTGACGGTAGCTTTTGGAATTTTGGAAGGAGTATTGGCCGGTGTGATTCTCTCCCTGATCTTCATCTTATACAAAGCGTCCCGCCCTCATTATGCTGAATTGGGATCTTTGCCCGAGTCCGCAATTTACAAGAGCGTCGATCGCTTTCAAGCGGCCAAAACACAATCTGATTACTTGATTTTCAGGTATGATGCCGATCTGTTTTTTGCGAATGCAGAGCACTTTTACGAGAGTATCGTCAAAGAATCGAGAAAAAAAAAGGGGCTCAAAGTCATTATTATTGATGCCAGCGCCATTGGGAGTATAGACAGCACGGGAATCTCTCAGCTGCGACTTTTGAAAGAAGCTGCCGACAAATCGAAAATCGAACTTTTTATCACCGGCGTAAAAGGGCCCGTTCGCGACATTCTAGATCGCCATCAGGTGTTTGAATGGCTACCCAGAAAAAATTTCTTTCTCAACGTGGATCTCGCCATCAGTTATTTGGATAATAAAACCGCCAAATCCCTGCCCAATCCGGAAAAAGTAGATTCAAAAGATATTCCACCGATATAACCCCATTGCGTCCCTATCTGACCTTTACAAGGACTTCAGGGCGAAATAGTCCTCGAGTTTTAGTAGATTTTGTAACTTTCAACAAAATTTGAAGCGATGAAAACACTTTACCTCCTCCCCTTCCTCTACTTTCTTTCTTCTTTCTTCGTTCCCCTCTCTGCTCAACCAGAAATGGAACCACCCGTTCATTCCTGCCATCAGGTGAAAAATCAAATATTTCAAAAAGCCCTCAGCCCCGAGGAAAAAGTGCAATTGCAAAAATCACTGGATCGAAGTGATACTTTTGACATTCTGCACTACGATATTCACGCTCATCTCACCCAGTTTGACCAGGGAATATTCAAGGGCGATACGCGCGTAGACTTTTCACCCAGAATGGATAGCTTAGATCGCATACAGTTCGATTTTGAGGGCTTGTCCATCTCTTCCATCACCGATGATGCCGGAGAAGCTGTGATCTATGAACAGGGCGATGCGGTGGTGACTGTATTCCCCACGGAGCCGTATCTGCGGGACAGCAGCTATAGTTTGCGATTTCAATACAGCGGGAATCCCATCACCTGTCCCTCTGGATTTGGCGGATTTTACTTCGAACAAGGCTATGCCTATAATTTGGGTATCGGCCTGCAAGCTAAGCCCCACAATTTCGGTCGCAGCTGGTATCCGTGTTTTGACAATTTTGTTGAGCGAGCCACCTATACCTTCAGAATCACTACGCATGAGGGCCGAAAAGGTTATGGGGTAGGTACGTTCATGAGTGAAACAGCCGAAGGGGGCGATACGCTCACCCGCGTCTACGAAATGATGCAGGAAATCCCCACTTATCTCAGTCACATCGCGGCCTCCGAATACGAAGAGGTCAATTACATGCATCAAGGACAGTATGGCGCCGTGCCTATACAATTGGTCGCCAGAGGCCCCGACACCGCCTTCATGCGCGAATCCTTTGAGCCCCTGGCCGACGCCCTGGATTGCCTGGAGGATTGGTACGGCCCCTATGCATTCGAACGCGTGGGCTACACCATAACCACGCGCGGAGCAATGGAACACCCCACAGCAGTAGCCTATCCCCGGAATTCCATTGCCGGCGGATCCACTAATTTGGGTCTCATCACCCATGAACTGGGTCATCACTGGTGGGGCAATGTCACTACCCTAAAAACGGAAAACGACATGTGGATCAAAGAGGGACCTGCCAGCTATGCCGAACACCAAATCGTAGAATATCTGGACGGACCTAAAGCCTTTCAGGATGCCGTGCGCAGTAATAATATCAATATGATCCGAACAGCCCACATCGCCGACGGAGATTTTCTCGCTTTGAGTCCCATGGATGATGACCACATCTACGGCCGACACACTTATGATAAAGGCGCTGCCATGATTCATAATTTGAGAGGGTATCTCGGCGATAGCTTATTCCGCGTCGGCATGCAAAACGTATTGGAGGAGAAAGCTTTTCAAGCCATTTCGGGACCCGAATTTCGAGATCAACTGACACAGGCCACCGGCTACGACCTCACACCTTTCTTCGATCATTGGATTTTCAGCCCCGGCTGGAGCGACTTTTATGTCCGGGAATGGTCAAGCACGCCCTCATCCGAAGGCTTTCAGTTGGAACTTACCGTTCAACAGGGAGTCTATGGCACCGATGAATTGCATCGCGAAGTGCCTCTGACCTTTGGGTTTTACGCCGAGGGAGAAGGCCTTCATCAGGAGCGCGCTTACGCTTCCGACCGCAGCACAATACTAGAATTTGACGTCCCCTTCGAGCCCGAACACGTATTTATCAATCCCGAACAGCAACTCAATCTCGCCAGTTCCAGCCATTTTGAGCAGCTTACGCCCTCATTTCAGGCCTCATTTCTCGGCACTGAGTGGCTCCTGGACCTTTCAGGAATCGATCGGGACACATTGCCGGTTCAGCTCACTCATCACTTCATTCCACCTGACGGGCAAGATCAAAAGGAGCAGTTTAGACTCTCCACCACACATTTCTGGTCGGTCTGGACCCCGGAGCCTCAACTCGAATCAGATGTTGCTATTTCGTATCGAGGCTCAAATTCGACTCAATTGGATTACGACCTCGTCCAGTCCACCGAAGACAGTCTTATTCTCGTCCATCGAGCTTTTGGAGACAGTTTGTGGCAAAAATATGAGTATTATGAGAAAAACATTCAGTTGCCCGGCAGCGGTCGTGGCATCATGGAACTCAGCCGCCTGGAACCCGGTCAGTACGCCTTTGCCAATGAGCGCCAGACGACATCCAGCCCTGTAGCAAATCAGTCCCCGGCCCACCTCTTCCCCAATCCGGCGGCAGAATCGACCTCCCTTCTGAGTCCCCGGGATGTCCTTGAGTATCGCCTGGTCAATGCCTCGGGTCAAACCCTTCGCGAAATCCGATTTTCGACACCTCAAAGGCAGGCTAGCATCGATTTATCCCATCTGACTTCCGGTATCTATTTTTTGCATTGGACAGACATCCATGGCCAAAATCACAATCAAAAACTCATTCGGCAGTAGTGATATCATTTCTATTTGGGCGTGCCCCCGGCGCCAGCTCATGAATGGATGAGCCGGCGCCGGGGTCAGGCTATGCGTGGGTTCCGTCCTCGGGCAGCTTCGCTGCCTCGGACCCGTTCGCCGCCACAGGCGGCTCCGGCCACTCCTATCCTTCACGCGGGCCATCGCGGATGGGGTGATTTTTCTCTGTCTGAACTATGAGATATAGCTTGCACTAATTGCCGAGATTCGAGACGGTGTAGTTGAAAAGAAACGACTGAATTTGTATTGTTGAGGCTGATTTGTTCATTTGGAGCTACATAGGTGCGGCCGCGGCTAGATCCGGGCAGGCTGTGCGTACCTTCAAACATCGGGTTTAACCCATGCCTCACCGTCAGAATATAAAAAACAGCAAAAAGTAAATGCCAGGGCCATTCCCCCGAAATCAATTACTTTTGTGTAAAATACTAGTCAATGAAAAAATACTGGAAAAAACTTTCAGAAAAAGAGATAAAAGAACGCATTTTTCGCGCACTCGACAACAATGTCAATTATCAGCAACAAAGTGTATTGGGGCTGCCGGCCTCCTATCTGGATGAAAAGGTTTTTCACCAGGACGCCTCCTTTCTCAAGGATGC
>JAWLFI010000218.1:0-3761 GCA_041685645.1 Saprospiraceae bacterium
ACAATATCAAATTGTATAGCGAAATACCTCCCAATCAGCGGCTGAACAATTTGGTAGGAGCTAATTTCATTCACTCTGCGATCGATAAGATCTTGATCAAATAAGTTGTGAAAAATCCCTCTGAGTTTTCCAAATGAAAAATTGTACGATATTCTGGCGTCCCAAATCATTAAATCAAAACGGCGCGAATAATTATAGGTGTACTCGGCTGAAGTACTAAATTCCCAGGTCTGGTCTTGATTAATAAATTTGATCTTGAGATTCGATACCGAATTTAAGTTGCGAAAGGCAACCTCACTCATTTGACTCGCAAATGTACTTTGGCGCAGCCCGCTTTCTAAACCTAGTTCGATGAGCTTCCAGGTAAACTTCGGCTTAAGTGAAACACCTGCCATCTTGTTACGAAACTTTAGTCGTTCACTATTTAGAATCTGGAAAAAATCGTTAAACATAAACCGACCCGAAGCCTCTATACTTAAAGGAAAATTAGAAAAATATCGTTTCACGCTTCCTCTGATAGAAGCCGTCTGCGCCTCATCAAAGTATTGCTCAGAAACCGTGTTCTCAATTCGTACAGTACGCTGCGAACTAACCTTACTCCAATAATAAGTGTAATATGCCCAAACACCATAATCCCAAAGTGAAAACAACTCCCTTGAATTGAAACTCATGTTTAGATTCACCTTTCGCATTAAATCAAGTTCTGATAATCCGGATATTAAGGCAAAAGAAGGTAAGGCTAAGTTATTCTGCAAAAAATAAGTGGGATCTGGGATGTCCTGATCGTATTCCAGGGAGGTTGAAAATCGTTTGTCGTTTAGGTTCTTATAAGTATAATTCACTTTAGATTGGAAGGGGAAGGTCATTTGAAAATCATCACTTAGTGGATGAGTACGATAAAAAAGTGAGCCGCCTTCCAGAGAAAAAGAAATGGAGTTTTTCTGAAAACCTGGCAAATAATTTCGAAATTGGATTCTTGCGCGGGAATCATAAGCTACCCAGATAGATTCCGACTTCAATTCACCAATAACCTGATTTTCAGCGAGATACCTGGCCTCCCAGTTTGATGATTGCGCATCAAAATCTAATTCAAAGTTCCATCGGTTCGTTTGATTCTTTACAATCCAACTATAATTCACTTGTATTTGCTTTTCCACTTGACTCAAATTGACACTATCCAGCCTTGGTAACTGAAACAAGTCCTTTAATCGCATGGATGAAGTCACCCAATTTTCACTTCTATTCTCCCATTTCCCATTAACAGAAAGAATACTGACCATGTCTTTGCCTACTCCCTTTGTAAATTCATAATCCGCTCGCACCAACTTTTGCGGGCTCAGCTGACTTTCTGTTCTAAAAGTGTCAATTAAATCACCGGAGATATTGACAGCCTCTGCTGTCCGGCCAGAAAACAAAGCCCCCTCAGCATACAGCTCATGATGACCACGTTCCGTATCCCCAGTCAATTTAAAGCTTGTGTATTGTATGTTATTCTCATACTCTTGAGTCGTTCGATTAAAATAGGCCCAATTGGCATCTCCCAAATCCTGTTCCCAATCCAACTCATTAGAGATAGAAGCATCATCAGCCCCCCGATGAATCGCGAAAACGGCATTCCAATTCTCAGATAATCGCCACGCTGCATTTACCTTCCCTCCACGGTAATTATTATCATATAAATACATAGGGGACTCCTGATAGTTGCTGCTCATAATTGGGAACTGACCTTGAATATTCTGGAAATAACCGTAGGAATGAGCAAGTGACCCCTCACTTAGAACTTCATTCGTATGAGGATAAGCGCCCCACTGATTAAAATTGACATCTGCAAACACGGCAATGCCATTTTTACTAATCAGACTTACATCTCCACTGACGTTTAGTACATCTGAATGATTTGCTGCCAGAGACCCGCCTCCTCCTAACATAAACTCTTTTCCATCTTTGGTATTGATATTCACCGCCAGATCCCCTTCCTCAAATTTTTCAAGTTGTTTGTTGTTTTGATAGTCTTCCAAAACCTCCAGGCTTTCTATGAATCGGGTCGGTAGGTTATTGACCAACATGCTATACTCACTTCCAAAAATATCCACACTATCCAATAGCAGAGATTCTACCTCTTTATTGCGATAATGAAGCTTTCCAGAAACCATGCTTAAATCAGGAATATTTTCTACTAATTCTCGCAAGCGCAATGTGCGTACAGTTCGAAAAGAGTCAGCTACGAAGGAGGTGTTTCGTTCCACATATTCGGGGGTTACAGTAACCTCAGGGACCTCATACGATTGAGGCCTTAACAAAATAGGAAAGGTGGTTTCCAGCTTTTCTACCTCTAATCGCAATTCTTTTGACTCATACTGAATATGGTTTATAGTGACTTGAATAAAGTGCACTTTTTTCGAAATCCTGACCGGGTCTGTTACTCCTTCCCGATCTGAAAAAACAAAACTTCTTGCAATGACTCCTTCATTTTGGCCATATTGTTCAATTTGCAAGGTAGCCTGGGATACAGCTTGCTTCGTTAGGCTGTCTAATACATCAAAGGAAACAAATTGCCCTTTAATAGAGGTAATATGAATTACCATGAGAAATAGAATCCAACAACTTCTGAGGCAGCAGAATTTAATCATCAAAACATTCTATTACCTTAACCGTAAAGTTCGTCCCCGTAAATCTAGCCTCGGCCTTTTCAACTAACTTACTGCAGCGGGCCTTCTTTTTAGTCCAACTCCAAATTTTTGGATCGGAAAATTCCGGTGGCATTGGGAAATCATCTCCTTTTGCACAATTCACCTCTTTGATGGAGGTCAAATAATAGTATAATTCTCTGTCGCTAGAATACATCTCCAGTACCAAACCCGGCAACTTCGGAAACTTGAAAGGGACACAATAAATTGGTATTGAAGGAGCGAACCAGGCATAATACGTCCGGCACCGAAAATCAATGGTAGCCAAATAACAAGAAATACTATCAATCATTTTCGTAGAATCCTGCATTTGCCATAAATTGGATGCCATATCCTCCCGGGTGTATATAAACTCATTGCCTGTCCGATCTCCAAACTCCTGCTCCTTATGAAAAATCGTTTTTGTTTCGTAGTTTTTTAACATGATATATGGCAATGAATCATAAAGGGGGAAATAAGATAGCATTTCATTATCTGCTCCAGGTACGGTCTCTTCTACAGAGCCGACAGTCTTAAACCCCCTTGTCGGGCAGGTAATGAAACTATGTTGCGTGTTTTCTTTTGGATTAACGAATACATGAAGTTGATTGCTGGTCTCCGGCCATATCGTTACTTTATTTTCAAAATTATATTTAATGGAAAAACAATTGTCACTCTGGGCAACTACAAATGAAGCTATGATACAAAACTTAAATAATAAAAAGTATCTCATACTATATTCAATTTAGGTAAAAATAAGGAAAAATAATCATTAATCGAAAATGTATAAATTGTTTCAACGAGAATATCACCATGAGCCGATAATAGAAGTGGTACCAAGTAAGGATTATCAAATAATTCAAGCGATGTATATGATATAAAAGGACTCCCATTACCACAATGCATTGACTCTTCCCGAATTTATCGGCCCCACAAAACGAAATCGGAAACTTCCTGTCAATTGTCCCTGAATTTACCACTTTACCCCTCTGTATTGAATAATCCAGATCCAAGAATTAAGTGCGCACCCCTACCTCAATCCGCGCCTTATTTTAATAGTAATAATATCAGGGCGTGCCCCAGCCCTATTATAGT
>JAWLFI010000219.1:0-3753 GCA_041685645.1 Saprospiraceae bacterium
AGGTCACGAGCACCTGGCGGTAGCTGAGGCAAAGAAACTGGGTCTTAAGACCCTGGCGATGGTCGACACGAACTCCAATCCCAACGAAGTAGATTTTGCCATACCATCGAATGATGATGCGGCCACTTCCATTGAAATCGTCATTGATTACGTCACGGAGGCGATCAAAGAAGGATTGGAAGAGCGTCGCAGACAAAAAACAGAGAAGAAGCAAAGTGCTGACGCTTAGTGTTTTTTATTCCACTAAATTATAACACCTACAGAAAATACAAACCATGAGTATAACAGCAGCAGAGGTTAAAAAACTTAGAGATCATACCGGTGCAGGTATGATGGACTGCAAAAAAGCTTTAAAGGAAGCGAATGGTGATTTTGATAAAGCCATAGAAGTTCTGCGTAAAAAAGGACAAAAGTTATCGGCAAAGAGAGCGGATCGCGCGGCCAAAGAAGGCGTTGTGATGGCTGTCGTAAGCGATGACAATTCAAGAGGCGTGGTCATCAGATTGAGTTGTGAAACGGATTTCGTAGCGAAGAACGACGATTTTGTTGAATTTGCTCGTGAGATCGCGGAGCGCGCACTCAATGAGTTCCCGAATAGTAAGGAGGAATTACTAAAGCTCAAGTTCGGTGACATAACGATTGGTGAAAAGATCACAGAACAAGTCGGCGTCATTGGAGAGAAAATAGAATTAGCTGATTACGAACGCCTGGAAAGCGAACAAGTCGTATCCTATATCCACATGGGTTATAAAGCGGGTGTAATTCTCGGATTGAACCAATCCGGAGAAAAGGCCGGAAAAGCCGGCAGAGATGTTGCCATGCAGGTAGCAGCCATGCGACCGGTAGCCGTCAGTAAAGACGACGTGACTCAGGATATAATTGACAAAGAATTAGAAATCGGTCGCGAGATTGCTTTGAAAGAAGGAAAGCCCGAAAACATTGTAGATAAAATTGCACAGGGGAAACTCAATAAGTTTTTCAAGGAGAATACCTTATTGCACCAAGCCTACGTCAAGGATAGCTCGATGTCCGTAGAGAAATACTTGCAAACGGTTTCTCCAGAACTCACCGTTACCGGTTTCAAGCACATTGAACTCGGTTAAAGTTATTATTGTAAAAAGAGCGAAATGAAAGTTTCGCTCTTTTTTTATACCTAAAACTGATCCCCAACAACTTGCTTATGTCATTGAGATACAAAAGAATCCTATTAAAACTCAGCGGCGAGACCCTCATGGGCGATCAAGGCTTTGGGATTTCCGCCGATAAGTTAAACCACTACGCAAAGCAAATCAAGACGGCCTGGGAGTTAGGTGTGGAAGTAGCGATTGTTATTGGTGGGGGAAATATCTACCGCGGCTTAAACGCCGAGCAATCCGGCATTGAGCGCGTTCAGGGCGATTATATGGGCATGATGGCCACCGTTATCAACGGCATGGCTTTGCAGTCCGCCCTGGAGACGCATGGGATGAAAACCCGTCTTATTTCGGCCATAGAAATGAAGCAAATTGCAGAGCCCTACATTCGCAGGAAATCTATTCGGCATTTGGAGAAAGGGCGCATTGTTATTTTCTCGGCCGGAACGGGCAGTCCATATTTCACTACTGACTCGGCTGCGGCACTGAGAGCCAATGAAATCAATGCGGAAGTAATCCTGAAAGGAACCCGGGTGGATGGTATTTACTCTTCAGATCCGGAAATAAACCCGGAAGCCACCAAGTTTGATAAATTATCCTTTGTGAAAGTCATTAGTCTGGGACTTAGTATAATGGATATGACGGCCTTTACGCTTTGTCAGGAAAACAACCTTCCAATCATTGTTTTCAATGTGAATCGAAAGGAGAATCTGAAAGACATTGTTGAAGGCAAAGATGTCGGCACTTTGGTCGCCGACTAGTGTCAATGACACTAGTCCAAACCCAACCTTCCTCTGGAAGTTGAATTCGGGAAAACGCTTTACACCCGAAAGTAGAAAGGGCGTTCCTGAGGAGCACTATGACTCCAAGTCGGGCACAAAAGATATCTCGCACTCAATGTTTGGCTTTCTCTGTATCAACCCAGGGCAATTGATGCAACACTGAGTTTTACCCCATCACTTTGCAGACAGACCCGAGCCACTGCTTCCAGAGTTGCTCCCGTAGTAATCACATCATCAACTAAAATGTAATGGCCCGGCGGTATCTTCTCGACCCCTGAATGAAGAGAAAAGGCTTTGTCGACATTTTCGATGCGTTGTAAGCGGGTTTTTTTCGTTTGGCTTGAAGTGAATTCATGCCTTCGAATCCAATGCTTTTTCACTGGACAGTGAGTCGACTCCTCCAGACCTTCGGCGAAAATACAGCTTTGATTAAAACCCCGCAATCGTCGTTTTTGGGGATGCAAGGGGACGGGAATAATACCTTGTATTCCTCTAATAAAGCCGGAATCTCTCATTTTTTCGCCCAATCTTCGGCCCAGGATGCGACCGATATCCTTTCGGCCTTCATATTTAAATTGACGAAGTAGCGTTTGGCTCAACTGCCCCTTCTTATAATCAAGTAAACTAGTCGCACGCTCAATCGGTACTCGACCGTAAAAATGCATAGCAACCGGGTTATCGGGGTGTAAATGGTAGTCTGTTTCCACATAGTCCATCAGACAAGTCATGCAAAAATGATGGCTTCTCACGGCGGTTTGGCGCCGACAATGTAGGCACAACCGCGGAAAAGCAATATGCCAGGCCGCGCGACACCATTGTCGAAACGAATTCATAGGAATCTCTTATTTGAGTTTAATATTGACGAGCTTTTCCCGACCCTCGCGAAGGATTTTAAGGATGAGAACCTCCGGTACGGAGTCGGCATAGAGAATAGACTCCATTTCATCCACGGAGTTCACATTCACATCATTCACAGATAGAATCAAATCGTAGGGCTGAAGCCCCGCATATTCTGCTGCACTTTCCGACTCTGTATCGAGAATAAGCACACCATTGGTGGTATTGACATTTAAATACTGAGCCAACTCTTCATCCATATCCGTCACTTCGATACCTATAGAACGGTTGGAAGCGCGCACGAGAATGCTCTCGACAATACTTTCCACATTCTCGACGGGGATGGCAAAAGAGTAACCGGCAAAAACACCCGTTGGAGTTGCAATCGCCGAGTTGATACCGAGAAGTTCCCCTTCGGCATTCACCAGAGCTCCGCCGGAGTTGCCCGGGTTGACTGCAGCATCCGTCTGAATAAAGTTCGTAAAGGTTTGTCGACCGCTATTCATTGCAATATCAAGATCCCGACCCTTAGCGCTAACAATACCTGCTGTGACAGTGGAAGTCAAATAATCAAATGGATTTCCAATGGCCAACACCCAGTCTCCCACTTTGATTTCTGAGGTATTCGCCCAGGGGATGGTCGGCAGATCCGTAGCCTCTATCTTTAACACGGCAATATCCGCATCGGGCTCCGAGCCTATTTTCGTCGCCTCAAACGCTCGTCCATCGTGCAGTGTGATGGTAATGAGATCGCCGAATTCCACCACGTGGTTATTCGTAATGATAAATCCGTCCTCGGAAAAAATAACCCCACTACCACTACCTTCGCGACGATAAAAAGGAGAGAGTCCCCGGTTGAAAAAGTTGTCAAAAGAAAAGGGTCCACGCTTTTCTCGTCGACGTTCCAATTGATCTTGGCTCTCTTCTGCTTTGATATGAACGACGGATGGAGTAGCACTTTTCGCAGCCTTTGAGAAAGAAAATTGAGCTCGAGTCGCCGA
>JAWLFI010000220.1:0-3752 GCA_041685645.1 Saprospiraceae bacterium
GGACAAAAAGGTCTGTCGGTAGCTTTCGATCTGGCTACGCACCGCGGCTTCGATTCTGACCATCCGAGGGTTCCCGGTGATGTGGGCATGGCAGGAGTCGCCATAGATACAGTAGAGGATATGAAAGTGTTGTTTGATGGAATCCCCCTCGACAAAATGTCCGTCTCCATGACAATGAATGGCGCAGTCATTCCCATTATGGCGTTTTTTATTGTCGCCGCCGAGGAGCAAGGCGTGGCGCCGGAGCAGCTCAGCGGAACCATACAAAACGATATTCTTAAGGAATTCATGGTTAGAAATACTTACATCTATCCGCCCGAACCCTCAATGCGACTCATTGCAGATATTTTTCAATACACGGCAAAGAAAATGCCGCGCTTCAATTCCATTTCTATCAGCGGATATCACATGCACGAAGCCGGAGCCACTGCTGACCTCGAATTGGCCTACACTATTGCCGATGGACTGGAATACGTCAAAACCGGGCTGGACGTAGGTCTATCTATTGATGAATTTGCTCCGCGACTTTCGTTCTTTTGGGCCATTGGAATGAATCATTTTATGGAAATCGCCAAATTGCGCGCCGGTCGCTGGTTGTGGGCTGAAAAAATAAAAGAATTCAAACCGGAAAAGGAAAAATCCATGCGCCTCCGGACGCATTGTCAGACTTCAGGCTGGAGTTTGACCGAGCAGGATGCCTATAATAATATTGCTCGTACCACCATCGAAGCCATGGCCGCTATATTTGGTGGCACACAGTCCCTGCATACCAATGCATTTGACGAGGCAATTGCTTTGCCCTCCGATGCTTCTGCCGCTATCGCTCGCGAAACGCAGAAATACTTGCAACACCAAACGGGAATGACAGATATCGTAGATCCCTGGGGTGGCAGTCACTATGTTGAGTATCTCACCCGGCAAATATACGAGCGCGCAAAATCCCTTTTGGCAGAAGTCGAAGAGCTGGGCGGCATGACTCAGGCGATCAAAGATGGACTGCCCAAGCGTCGCATTGAAGAAGCCGCTGCACGCAAACAAGCCCGAATTGATGATGGTCAGGATCGCATCGTAGGCGTAAACGTCTTCCCGCCCGACGAAGAAGTCCCCTTTGACACCCTGGAAGTAAAGAATGAAGAGGTGCTTCGCGATCAGAAAGCAGCCTTAGTCCGCATTCGGAAAAACAGAGACGAAAAGGCGGTGCAATCTGCCTTGAAAGCACTCACCCGGGCCGCTGAGGACCGAAATGAAAATGTTTTGTCACGAGCTGTGGAGGCCGCTCGATGTCGGGCCACTTTAGGAGAAATATCTGACGCCATGGAAGAAGTCTATGGCCGTCACACAGCCCAGCCCAATCTCATTCAGGGTGTATATGCCAAGAGTATGGAGAAAAACACAGACGTAGCTGCCGTCCGCGAGAAAACCGATCACTTTCAAAAAGAGCGTGGTCGTCGCCCCCGGATTATGGTCGCCAAGCTCGGTCAGGATGGACACGATCGGGGCGCCAAAGTCATCGCTACCAGTTTTGCCGACCTCGGCTTTGACGTCGATGTAGGTCCCCTCTTCCAGACCCCGGAAGAAGCTGCACGCCAGGCCGTTGAAAATGATGTTCACATTCTCGGAATCTCTTCACTGGCCGCCGGGCATAAAACCCTGGTCCCGAAGACCCTCGCCGCATTGGCCGAGATGGGTCGCGAAGATATTTTAGTTATTGTCGGAGGCGTCATTCCCCGAAAAGATTATCCCGTATTATTCGATATGGGCGTCGCCGCCATTTTTGGCCCCGGCACGCGCATCACAACGGCAGCGGACGAGCTCCTCGATATTTTACTTTAAGGCAGTTTGGAGTTTATTTTTTTGGGCGGCCCCCGAGGGTCCGCCAGCCGGCGGACACCTCGGGGCGCTATGTTTCGGGGCTCGTTCAGAACCCGGCCTCCGTCCTCGAGATGATCTCGTCAAAATAACGAGTTCTCCTCGGGACTCCGGCCGCTTCACTCGGCCCTTGCCCCTCCCCAAGGAGTTGGGAAGGGGCGCGGTCTCCCTCCGCCGGTTGGCGGAGGGACCCACTTCACAGCGCTTCCGCAAAACATTAAAACAATAAAATAATGTGTATACGACGAATGGCCAAACAAGAAAATAGTTTAAAAAACTTTACAAAAAATTTGGTGGAATGAAATTATATATATAAATTAGATTATTGTTAATTTTTTAAACTATAAACTATGAGTCATTTTTTAATTTGAGAAATATGTCTTACGATGTTTCAATAGCAGATAAGGGTAGCGCAATATTAGATTTTATCTGTCATGATGAGGAGTTGGACCCTAATATTTCATTTAGAGAATCAGACAAATCCTCGTCTCAAAATGCCATTACTCCTAACATTCATCATTTTCAAGTATTTGATGTAAATGGAAGAGTGATTTCAAAGGTATTGAACCCTGCAGAAAAAGAGTCTAATGTTCTTCAGGTTGAATCACCAAATTATCCAGGCATTTACTTTTTAGTTGCCTACTACGTGGATGGCACTACCGAGGGATCGAAATTTATTGTTTCGTCAAATTCAAATCAAAATGTTCTATATGTGCAACTTAAATAACAGAATCGCTTTTTTCTTGCTTGTTGTATTTTTTATTGGTTTTAGTGAGGATGAGATGCCAATAGATGGTGGGGAAGACGGACTATACTCTATGGACTGCGTTAGTCATTGCGAAGCCTATAATATGGAATGCCATGAGGAGGTTTGTCTATGTTCAACTGAGGATTATTTCAGAATCAGAGTTGAGGACAGTTTATTTTGTCATTCATTAAACGATTCCTTTTATATTAGAGTCGATCACGAAGGAGATATTTCCAATTTTGAAATAATGGATGTATTGAAAATTCCGGCTTCAGAGTCCACATATGAAAATTCAGGAGCAAACTTGAGGAAACAGTATCCTGAGCAATTTATCGTGGATCTGTTTAGTACGAAGTCACAGAAAGTGGAATATAAAGATTACAGCTCGAAACTCTACATCTCTCTGCTATTCGATAATAAGGATGTGGACAATTCAAGCTTACCCATGCGTGGATATACCGGCCAGATTGGACGACCAAGCGGCTATAAAGGTCCAAAGAATACACCGGAGTTGATTTATGGCCTGGGTTATGAGTGGGATATTGAGGTAGAGGAAGATACAGCTATTCTTAGAGTAAAGGTATACTCAGCCGGAGAAGAATCTTTATTTCTCGACGACGAAATTACTATGTACTATGAGCGCTACCGTGAATAAACTGTACTTATGGAACGTAGAAAGGTCGGCACCCGATGAGGTGTCGGCCTTTCATTACATAAGATTCAATTTTACCAGAGTCACAACTATTATGCTATGTTATCAATGGACAACCTAATCATATTTTTGACCTGTATTTTATTTTTCTGTGCTTGCAAAATGGACATGCCTGACGATTGCAATTACTGTGGGGATAATGGAACTGAGTGTGTAGATGGCAAGTGTATATGTGAGGAAAATTCATATGCGCTGCGGTTTCTTGGGGATAAAAAGCAATGTCGCCCTCTCAATGACTCCTTCTACGTGCGTGTGGGGCATGAAGGAGATATTAGCAATTTCGAAGTCTTGAATTTACTTAACCCGCATTATTCATGAAATCAAAAAAAATGGGCTGATTTTGAGGTTCATTTTATGAATCGGATAGAAAATCAGGTCATTTTACAAATAGCAGATGAGATTTTGAATCCATTGGTGGCTTTT
>JAWLFI010000221.1:0-3752 GCA_041685645.1 Saprospiraceae bacterium
GTCGACACTTTGTTCATCGGAAAGATTTCCTTTTTGGGCACGTGATCGCAGCTGGGTAATTTTCTCTAATAAGGCTTGTTCGTGATCCATATATCCCTTTACTGCATCTACTAATGCAGGAATAAGGTCATAGCGTTTTTTTAATTGTACATCAATATTGCTGAGTGCGTTATGTGCCATATTCTTAAGTCGAACCAGTCGATTATAAATCAGGACTAAAGCTAGCAAGATAATACCCAGAGCACCTATTTGAATATACATGTTTTATATTACATTGATTATGTTTACGAAAGTAAAAAAGATATTTTTATCAGACTGAATAAAGTTAATCTGAACTTATTTCCAAAGAGCAGATTTTTCAAAAACATTTATCTCAGGACAAACAATCTACTCTGGAATGAATGAAAGTAACATAATGAATTGGCATCAACTATCAGCTGATGAGTGCTTAGTCCACTATGGTGTAGAAAAGGACATAGGTTACTCCGAGTCTCAAATTGAGGGATTACATAAGCAATATGGACTTAACACATTGCGCAAGGAGGAAAAAGAGAGCCTAATCATGCGTTTTTTGAAGCAATTCCATCATGTTCTTATATATGTGCTATTAGCGGCCGCTCTCATAACAGCCCTTTTAAGCCATTGGATTGACACCTTTGTCATTTTGGGTGTTGTACTGATTAATGCGCTGGTAGGTTTAATACAAGAAGGAAAAGCAGAACAAGCTCTTAACGAGCTCAAGGCGTTTTTATCGCCAACTGCCCGTGCCATCAGAGGAGGTAAAGTTAAAACAATCGAAGCAGAAAAGATTGTTCCGGGAGACATTATCCTTCTAAAGTCCGGAGATCGGGTTCCTGCTGATCTTCGAATCATTGAAGCGATTAATTTGCGTGTAGATGAGTCCATGTTAACGGGCGAGTCTGAGGCTGTAGAACTTCATTCTGAGCCTATAAT
Source organism: Saprospiraceae bacterium (assembly GCA_041685645.1). Classification (GTDB taxonomy): domain Bacteria; phylum Bacteroidota; class Bacteroidia; order Chitinophagales; family Saprospiraceae; genus JAWLFI01. The sequence goes on from JAWLFI010000221.1 coordinate 955, forward strand.
AGGTGATCCCGGTCTGGCTGACAGGACCAATATAGGTTATGCGGGTACACTGGTCACCTCAGGACGGGGACAAGGCGTCGTGGTTGCAACAGGTCAAGAAACAGAGTTGGGTAAAATCCAGGATATGATGTCTGGAGTTGAAGAATTGACCACACCATTAATTCGATCAATGAATGTTTTCTCCAGACAACTATCCGTGGTGATCGTGATTGTTTCTCTATCTATACTTGGGATTGGCTATTTTTTGATCCAATTAGAGCCAACTGAATTGTTTTTGTCCGTAATAGCGCTTGCTGTTGCATCCATTCCGGAAGGTCTTCCTGCATTATTGAGCATTACCTTAGCTATTGGTGTTCAAAAAATGGCAAGGCGCAATGCCATCATACGTAAATTGCCTGCCGTAGAAACTCTTGGAGCACTGACAGTAATATGTACAGACAAAACAGGTACGCTCACACAAAATGAGATGACTGTCACCCAGATAGTGACACCAAAAAATAGATACTCCGTTAGCGGTGTAGGCTACGAGCCACATGGAGAAATCAAACACTCAAAGGGTGAAAAAACAATATGTGAGGAGTTTCCGGATCTAAAAGCACTTTTAGAAAGTGCCCGTCACTGCAATGATAGTCAGGTATATAAGGGCATGGATGGCAACTGGAAATTAGAGGGAGAACCTACTGAGGGTGCTTTAATAACCTTAGCCAAAAAGGGACATTTGATAGAAAGGGCTGGTAAGCGAATAGAAACCCTTCCTTTTGAGAGCGAGAATAAATACATGTCTGTAATTCAAGATTTTGAATCTGGGGAACGGCGATTACTGGTAAAAGGCGCTGTTGAAAAAGTTTTGTCATTTTGTGATCTGTCAGATTCCGAATTAGAGGAATGGGAGGGCCAAATAAAAGATTTAGCAGGAGAGGGACTCCGCGTGATGGGCTTTGCTGATAGGACATTAACATTAGGTCATGACTCCATAGAAACTGAGCTGAGAAAACCCTTAACTTTTCTAGGGCTGGTAGGCATTATTGATCCTCCAAGAGAGGAGGCTATTCGGGCAATCGATCAATGTCAAAAAGCAGGCATAACTATTAAAATGATTACCGGAGATCACGCTCAGACAGCCAGTGCTATAGGAAAGAGGGTTGGGATTCAGAACTATAGCCAGGTGATTACGGGAACTGGATTAGATCAAAATACAACTGATAAAGACTGGGAGCTTTGTGCAGAGAAATACTCAATTTTCGCCAGAGCTCAACCCGAGCATAAACTTCGCCTGGTGGAAGCTTTTCAACGAAAGAATCAAATTGTTGCCATGACGGGTGATGGAGTGAATGACGCTCCGGCATTAAAACGTGCGGATGTGGGTATAGCTATGGGAATAAAGGGTACTGATGTGACCAAAGATGCTGCAGCAATGGTTTTAACTGATGATAATTTCGAATCTATTGCAGCCGCAGTTTCACAGGGACGAACAACTTACAGCAATCTTCGAAAAGCCATTATTTTCATCTTACCTACAAACGGTGCAGAAGCATTAATGGTGATTAGTTCAATACTATTGGGGTTTTCATTACCGATTACACCCGTTCAATTACTTTGGGTAAATATGGTGACAGCTGTGACTCTGGCCTTAGCCTTAGCCTTTGAACCGGAAGAAAAGCGTGTCATGCAGCAAGAACCAAGAGCAACAAATGCCCCAATTTTAGGGACTTACTTTATATGGCGAATAATTTGGGTAGCTCTTTTGGTGGGAGGTGGAGCCATTGCGCTTTTCTTCTATTATAAAGGCCACTATAATATTGACTACGCGAGAACCATCGCTTTGAATACATTGGTAGCTGGTCAGGTTTTTTATCTTTTGAACAGCAGGCATTTATATGAATCATGCTTGTCTTTCGAGGGACTATTTGGCAATCCTAAAGTGCTGATCGCTGGATTAGCCTTATTATTTTTTCAAATGAGCATTACGTACGCACCCTTCATGCAAAATTGGTTTGGAACACTTTCGATCACCGGCTATGACTGGATCCTTCTTTCTACTGTAGGGTTTGTCGTATTTATAGCAGTAGAAATCGAAAAAGCAATTTACAGGAAGCTAAACAACATGAAAAATCAATAAAGCCCCGCCCCATGCAAAGGAGAAGGTCGAGTTAAATTTCACGAGCTAAAACAAGTCCGTAGACAAATACCGATCTCCACGATCGCAGACAATAAAAACGATAAGCCCCTCTTCGATTTCAGTTGCGAGTTGACAAGCAATGTGGTAGGCACCGCCTGCACTCATCCCACTCATGATTCCCTCTTTAACAGCCAGTTGTCGAGCTGCTTGACGAGCATCTGATTCAGATACAGATCGTTCCTCATCGACGCGCTTAGCATCGAAAATGCCGGGAAGTAGTTCAGGGCTCCATCTTCTGATTCCCGGGATTCGACTTCCTTCTTCCGGCTGAGCACCGATGATCTGAATATTTGGATTTTGTTCCTTGAGGTATTTTGACACCCCCATTATGGTTCCCGTTGTGCCCATAGCGGATACGAAATGAGTGATTTTGCCTTTGGTGTCCTTCCAGATTTCCGGACCGGTGCTCTTATAATGTGCCTTCCAGTTATTTTCGTTATCAAACTGGTTGAGTTGGAAGTAGCCCTTTTCTGCGGCTAGCTCCGCGGCATGAATTCGGGCGTATTCAATTGTTTTTTCAGCCGGTGTTAGAATCAGTTCCGCTCCATATGCCCGCATGCTTTTTTTCCGTTCTTCCGTAGCACTTTCCGGCATGACGAGAACCATGCGCATATTGAAG
>JAWLFI010000047.1:0-15464 GCA_041685645.1 Saprospiraceae bacterium
CTGATTAGAACCCCGACAGGGGTTCAACCTCAATAGCCCCGGGCGACAGCCCGGGGTGGACAATGCACTCCACATTCAGAACCCTGAAAGGGTTCAATATCCTATCGAACAGGATGTCAAGCAACCGTTCATTTTGGTATAAATGAGTTATAGTTCAACCCCTTCAGGGTTGGAATTCTCTTTGGTTCATAGACCCCGAGCTTGCGCTCGGGGCTATTTATATTCAAGCCCTTCGGGCTTGTGCTTGTGCTGAAGGCTTGTTTCTATTGGATAGAGAAGCCTATTATGTTATGGTAATACTTTGAGAATTGAGGCTGAAATGAACAAGTAGAAATATTGCTTTCACCTTAAGTTGACGCGTATGCCTAAAGGGGAGCCAACCCGCCCGTGTGCCATTGTAGAGACGGACAGCTTGCCACGCTCCGCGTGGGTCGTACGTCTCTACCCTAAACAACAACCCCGAACAACATAATACCCACCCTTCAGATATAATAAAAAAAGGGACAAATGTTACCATCTATCCCTTTTCGTAAAATATCTATAACTGACGACCTATCTCAAATCACCCTGTCTCGGACGTGCGGAGTAATTCACCTTGAGTTGATTTGATTTTCTCAGTTCCTCTTTCACATCACTAACAATTCCCATGGTTACTTTTCCATCTACGCGCAGAGAAGTAGTAATCTGAGGACGCTGCACCTCCGGAATGGTAATGCGATGCTGTTCCACATAGAGTGGGATATCAGCGGGCTCAGCAAACTTATCTCCCAATTGGATACGAGGAGCTGATCCATAGCGAGCGATATCTGCTTTTTCCTTGGGCTTACCGATATAAATATAGTTTACCAAAGACTTTTTCTCCAATTTTGTCAGCTCTGTTGCCTCGGGTACGATTACCTCCACTTTTACTGTGGCATCGCGAAGCACTGTCACCATCATAAAGAAAAACAAAAGCATAAAAATAATATCAGGCAAAGAGGCTGTAGATACAGCCGGGTCTGCTTTTCCTCGTTTCTTTGAAAATTTTGACATAAATCGTTTTATTTACTCTTCACCAAAATCTGTTGCTTCTGCCTCTGACAACTTCATCGGATACACTTCTACTATCTGCTTTTTCTGATCGCGGGACAAATTATCATATATCGTTCCGAAGCGCTTCTCCGCTTCTTCGTCTCTCAATTCCCGATACGCCGCTTGCAATTCGTTATAGACCGTCAAATAGGTGTCGTAATTCGTTCCCCTGTCATTCTGCAAGGACACAATCGCCTTATCGGGAGATTCGGGCCGATCATCGCGACCGGTTGGGTTCGTAATAAAGTCTATAATCCGATCTTTCAAAGAGGACAACTGCTCGGGTTCACCGTTGACCAATAAATCATTGTTGGCATTGACCAAAACAGAAATTAGGTTCTTCTTCTCCACTTTCGCCTCTAAAGGATCTTCCTCAGACCATGGTGGAAGTCGAACCAAAATCCCTTTATCTACTTCAATCGTGGTGGTCACCAAAAAGAAAATCAATAGTAGGAATGCAATATCCGCCATAGACCCGGCATTGATTTCCGTATTCACGCGACTTCTGGAATCACCTCTCTTTTTGAGCATACTTGAGTTTCCTTATTTGAATAAATTACTTACCTCAGAAGCTATCAGAGCCAATACAGCACCCGCTCCCAATAATAAGGCCGTAGAAATTGCGCCCGAAATAAATCGACTGGATCCTTCCTGAATCCCCTCTTCCAATATGGTTTTTGCTAGAGCCCCCGCTCCTTTGGGGTCTGCCATATTATAAGAAATAAAGAATATGACAATGATTACGAACAAGCCGATTAAGGCTTTCAATGACTGTCTGGGCGACAGAATCGTAAAGATAATACCTGCGACAAGTATAGTAGCGGCACAGACGATGGTCAACACAATGGCTGCGTACAAACCAAAGTTGAATGCAGTCGTTTCTGCCTGTTCAGACTCCGAAAGCTCTGTAAACCCTTCAATACTGGAAAACACAGTGACAAAGAAAATAGCCGTCAGTATGGCTCCTATCCCAAACGCAAATAATTGCCCGTATCTCGATAAAAAATTATACATCTTTTATTTCTTTTTTTACTAGTCAATTACATTGTGACGTGCCATGATATCTACCAGTGCAATGGATGCTTCTTCCATCTTATTGACAATGCCATCGATCTTACTCACGATATAATTGTAGAAAATCTGGAGAATAATTGCAACGATCAAACCAAATACCGTTGTTAATAAAGCGACTTTTATACCCCCGGCAACTACAGAAGGAGACAAATCACCAGCTGCCTCGATATCTTCAAAGGCACCAATCATACCGATTACTGTACCCATAAAACCCAACATCGGAGCAATCGCTATGAAAAGCGATATCCAAACCAGGCCCTTTTCCAACAAGCCCATCTGCACGCTTCCGTAAGAAATAATGGCCTTCTCTACAGATTCTGCTCCTTTATCCGCTTTGTTTAAACCTTCATAAAGAACACTTGCCGTAGGTCCGGAAGTTCTTTTACAAACTTCTTTTGCCTCTTCAATATTTCCATCCGCTAATTGCTCATCAATTCTGTTCAGTAGCTTATCTACGTTGGTCGTAGCAATGCTTAAGGTGACGATGCGCTCTATACAAAAGGCTAAGCCCAGAATTAAACACACCAAAACAAAACTCATGAAGCGCCAGTCTCCATCGATAAACTTCTCCTTGAGAACTTGAAACGCACCCGTAGAGGCCTCGCCCCCATCTTGAGCCATCAGCGCTGCGGCGCCTAGGAATGAAACAACCGCAAATACTGCCGAAAGAGAAAAGATTTTCCGAAACATATTTTTACTTTTCATGTGGATAATGGTTACTTTTTGATGACTTATGAGCCCAATATATGAATATCTACAAAAAGTTTGGAGTAAGATTCATATTATTTTCTCATTAAATGCGGAGAGTGAGGGATTCGAACCCTCGATACCCCGTTGAGGGTATACACACTTTCCAGGCGTGCGCCTTCGACCGCTCGGCCAACTCTCCTCTCTTAGTCCCTGCAAAAGTTGCAAAACTATTGCTATTATCAAAATCTTTTTTCAAATCAGCTCCTGCTCTTCCCTGCATACTGTGCCCAAATCTCATCCCCATCTCAGAACTGAGCACTAAATTTGCACCCGAAAAAGATTTTGGGCATTAATCGTTGTCTGTTCTTCGACTTCTGCTACACTCAGTTTGTGTAATTCCGCAATTTTTTCCGCTATCAAGGGTAAATATGCTGGCTCATTGGTCTTGGACCGATGAGGATGGGGTGCCAGATAAGGCGAGTCGGTCTCCAAAACCATAGCATCTAAAGGAATCTTCTGAACCACCTGATCCAAACCCGCGTTCTTGAAGGTTACAATTCCGCCAATTCCCAATTTGAAACCCAGGTCAATGATTTGAAATGCCTGTTCCACCGTTCCGGTGAAACAGTGAAAAACTCCAAAAATCTCTCCTTTCCCCTGCGTCCTCATCATATCTATGGTCGAGTCTATGGCCGACCGGGAGTGCAGAACGATGGGCAATGATCGATCGATAGCCCACTCCATGTGTCGCGACAATGACTCTTTTTGTTGATTCACAAAAGTCGTGTCCCAATAAAAGTCCAATCCCGTTTCTCCAATAGCCACCACATCGTGACGGGAAAGCGCCTGTTCAATTCCCGATAAATGCTCCTCGTAGTCTTCTCCGACATAGCAGGGATGCAAACCCAGCATGGGCAGCAAAAATCCGGGATGCTCCCGGGCCATGGCCATCATCTTGTCCACAGTACCGATATCGATATTGGGCATGTAGATTCTCTCTATTCCGGCAGCCCGCGCCCGCTCGAGCATTTCAGACTCCTGCCCTTCAAATTTATCGGAAAATACATGTGCATGCGTGTCAATCATATTCAGCTTTTATTACTCCTCAAATGCGCCTTTCAAAAGACAAAGTAAACGAAATCCTGAGAATATTCCCCTTTCTCCTCCCTCGAATCGCTATCGGAGTCCAGGGCTTTCTTATATTTGACTCATGGCCAAAAAAAAGAAATACTACGTTGTCTGGAAGGGACACGAGCCCGGCATTTATGAAAGTTGGACTGACTGCCTACTCCAAACCAAAGGTTACCCCGGCGCTCAGTACAAGTCATTTCCCAGCCGGGAAGCCGCTCAAGAGGCTTTGGATTCCGGCCCCACTCCCCGACAGCCCGGGTCCTCCCGAAGGGCGCCGACTAAAAAGTCGATTCCCGAAGACATTCATCCGCTAGCTCTTTCTGTTGACGCCGCCTGCAGTGGAAACCCCGGCCGAATGGAGTACCGCGGGGTTTGGGTGTACAGCGGAGAGGAGTGGTTTAGAAAAGGCCCATATAATCAGGGGACCAATAACATCGGAGAGTTTCTCGCCATCGTTCACGCCGGCGCTCTGCTGCTTCAAGAAGGTAGAACCGACCTCCCGATCTACACCGATTCGATCACAGCTATGGCCTGGGTCAGAAAGAAAAAAGCCAATACAAAATTGAAGTTTACTGCTCGCAATCAAAAGCTCAAAGACATGATTCAACGGGCGGAACGATGGCTGAACAACAATGAAATCGCCAACCCTATTCTCAAGTGGGAAACGAAAGCCTGGGGCGAAATTCCCGCGGATTTTGGTCGCAAATAATATTCTCTTTTTTATTTTTTGGGCGCTCCGCCACCTGCGTGGCGGCGGGCTGTGCGTGGGTTCCGTCCGGCACTATTTCGCATCAGCTGGCTGCAGCTCTCATCACTTCATACAGTACCTGAAAGCCCACTTTCCCATCCATTAAAAACTAAGAATAGTGCCGGACTCTCGCCTCGTCCAAAGACGAGCCGAGACCACTACCATCCCTAGCGCAATCGATAAATCTGCTCCGGCGGTCTCCAATCGCCGAGCCAAAAGTATGCACTGTACCTTTATGACTGTGCAAAATACAGTGGATAATCGACCTTGATTTTTCCCTTTCTAATTTTGTCTAACTTCCGGCGCACCATTCGTTTTCGCAACGGCTTTAAATGCTCTGTAAATAAAACGCCCTCCACGTGATCGTATTCGTGTTGAATGACGCGTGCATTAATACCTGAAAATGCCTGCTCATGCCACTTTCGCTGCTCATCTTGATACCGAATCACAATATCCGGCTGCCGTTCCACATCTCCCCGCACATTGGGAATACTCAGACAACCCTCTTCATAGGACCAGAGCTTCCCCTTCTCCTCAATCATTTCCGGATTGATAAAAGCTTGTTTGATGCCCTCAGCTGACGAATCCCCTTCCTCGTCAAATTGTTTCGTGTCCACTACAAATAAGCGCAGCGACAGCCCAACCTGAGGAGCAGCGAGACCCACCCCCTGAGCATTATACATCGTGGAAAACATATTTCCAACGAGCCCTTCCAAATCTTCAAAATCTTCTTTTACTTCTTTTCCCCGTCGCTTGAGGACAGCTTGTCCGTAGCCATATATTGGTAGTATCTTATCTCCCATGGTTCTTATTTATATCCGCGAATATATGATTTGTCTCATGTTTCCAGGTGTCCCAAATAATCTTGTAGTATTAAAATAGCACTGACTTTATCAATTCTCTCTTTCTCTCGTCGTTTTTTCTTCTTCAGTCCCGAAGCCATGATAATTTCACTGGCTCGCTTAGAAGTGTAATCCTCGGGATGTAAAACAACGCTTATACCCGAGAAGTTTTTTACCAACTTCCTTTCCAGACCTTTAATGTGTTGAAATAATTGCGTGGGCGTTCCGTCTGCATGCTCGGGATATCCCAGGACTACTTCTTCTACGCCCTCCGCTGGTATATATCGCTCTAAAAAACTCCAGTAGGTTTCCTGAGTTTGAGTGGGCAAGCCATTAACACTGATTTGCAGAGAATCTGTTACTGCTAAGCCAATGCGCTTTGTTCCGTAATCAATTGCCAGAATTCGACTCATACCGCAAATATAATGGTTTTACAATCCCAGAAAACTCAGTACCGATCTGTTGCTTTATGGCTCTGTCCGCTTCACCTGAAAAAATAATTGATAAATTTTCGTAATATGATCGACTTTGGCACGAATGTTGCAGATAGTAACATAGTTTTTAGTCGAACTGTTTTAGTCGTTTAGTTTTGGGAAAAAAAAGACCCCCTCCACACTTTTGTGGAGAGGGGTCCCATCCCAAAAACAGTAAACAGTAAATTTTAGGGGGCTATTTTACAACCACCATTTTCTTAGAAGCAGAGTACTCTCCACTCTCCAATTTATAATAAATCACGCCCTGAGCTTTTATATCGCCTGAGCTCAATTGAACTTGATTGTACCCTTTCTTACCCTCTTCTTCTATCACGAGCAACTCTTTTCCGTTGACGTCGTAGAATAACATGGTGTAATCTGCGCGAGTCGGCAATACAAATCCGACGACCGTTTGATCACTAAAAGGGTTGGGGCTATTTTGGTACAATGCGAACTCATTGTATTCCTCCTTGACAGAACGGAAGCTCAACAAGGTATTCTTGTTGCCCGACTCGTCATAGGCTTCAGCTGGTGTAATCGAATTCGTCAAACTCATAGCAGAGGATACAGATCCCGATGTTTTTGCACTCACTTCCAGAGTGAAAAGCACTTCCTCCTCATCGAAGCTCTGAGGCTGAACATCATTCCAGCTCATCGTAATCGCCGCTTCCTCATCGTGCAATGCAATGTTGTTAGCACCTAGTTCCAAAGCACCGGACTCTACCTGAAGTATCTCCATGTTGTACTCATTGTATTCCAGCGTCATTTGAAATCCAAGAAGGTTTTCAAAATCTTTTGCTCGCACGGGTAGGGAGAAGGTTTGACCTTCTTTGAACTCTACATTGTCCACTGCGAAGTTGAGCGCTTTAGAGCTTCGTCCTTCTGCCATACCACTGGCGTTTCCATTGATATCACCTACTTTCACAGCGTAAAAATCTACAGCAGTCATGGCCTCTTCCAGAGACTCAATGCCATAATTCTCCTCAAAGTCCTCATTCAAAGGCTCACCTGAGCTAAAGGTGAATTCCTGATCGATATACCTCCAGGAAGTATTGTTCGGGAATTCATTCTCGATACCCAATATCGCTTTTCGCAAGTCAATGATATCTCCACCTGTGATTCTTCTATCATTATTGACATCAGCAGCTAATTGCTGGTACGGACTTTCCAGGACGTTCATACCCAGGATATGCTGCTGAATCAGCAAGATATCGAAGGTGCTCACTCCATTTAATAACTCTCCGTCTTTGTCCGGCATTACAGTGTATTGTCCACCCTCTGGCATAGGACTGAACCCATAATTCCCATCTTCGTCTGTCTTTACTTGCTCAGAAGCACCCTGCAAATCAACCTCTATATTATTCATGCCCGCTTGAGCAATCGGATTAGAGATGTTACCGGATATAGGGAAGGTCGGGCCTTCGTTACCCTGGCCGCATGCTCCATTATTCGCCTGAACAATAACGTATGTTCTACAAAAAGCACTTGTTCCATTGTCTGCATGAACCCAAATCTCCAATTCCGGCGTTCCTATATCATCACAAGTCAAGGTGCGAACCGTATCCGTTGGATCTTCTGAGAAAGAAGTGGTAAAATCAAAACCACAAGCGTGGAATGATCCTGCATCAAATTGGTCGGAGTTAATATCCAACATGCCTTCATCAATCTCTCCGTCTCCGTTCGTATCTACACCCATTAGACCTACCGTCAAGTTTCTACAAACAGGAGATGGTCCTTTTTCACTTTCTATCGTAAAGATAAAGCTGCAGGTCGTCGTATTTCCACACTGATCTGAAACCGTCCACTCAATTCTGTGGCTTCCTACAGGGTAGTCGCCTGAAGCGTCTTTCCCGGTGCCGGTATAATCAAAAGTTCCATTATTGAAGGCGTCAATTCTCCAATTGAAAACCAGATTCTCATTGGCTGTACAATCGTCTTCTGCGTCCTGTAACAGAGTCACAAATCTACTGTCGCAATCTCCGTCAATTGAAATGAGCGTCGTATCCGTGCAAGGAAGCGTAAACTCCGGTGCTACGTTATTCATCACCTTAATGACCTGAACACTCTCATAGGGCTGGTCTCCTCCACCTTCATAAGTACACCAATCGAGGACTTTCCACGTTCTCAATATTTTGAAACAAGCGGGGTCGTCGGGATCGTCAATTGGGAAAAATGCATCGTCAAAGCTCCTTGCGATCTGAGCACATTCGTCACCAGAGAATGTTGGGAACCCTTCTCCGGGAAACTCATCCTCAATAAAATCCGGCGTCAAATCATTCTCCAGATCGCAGCTATTGATAAGCGTAACATCTTCCGGGAAGTCAATATTTTCTGGAATAAATGGATTCGGATTGACAAAAGTGATCGTCTGGACGTCAGATGCCTGCATTTGGTTCCCTGCACCCATGGCCATAAATGTTCTCGTTATGGTTCCTGTACCACAGGACCCTACATCGATGGAATCACTCATGGAAATGGTTACATCACAATTGTCGTAAGCAAAACCATCGAGTCCTTTGAATTCAGGACCAGATACGCCACTGCCCGGATCATTCAATATAATGCTATCCCGGGGATCCAATGATGGATCGAAAATATCATTTGGGTTACTTACCATTACGACCTTACCAAAAACAGATAGGTCATCTTCATCATATGGGAATTCACAGGAAACCGTGAAGTCATCCGGAGCTTCAATTGAAGCGGGCAATTTGTCCTGTACTTCGACATTCACCATACATTCATTCGAGTTGCCTGATTCATCCGTAACTCTTAATATCACTTGTATCGGATTGTTTTCTATATCCTCACAACAAAACTCGACAAAAGGTCCAAAATTGGTGGAATTGCCATCACAATCAACATCCATTCTCGCGACTTCATACACATCTATGGGTCCACATTCGTCGTAGCTTCCGTCATCTATGCTCTCTGCGAACACTCTGGCTTTGCCATCTACTGTAAGTGAAACAGCTGTATTCTGATCACAAACCGTAACCGGTGGCGTATTATCAATCACAGTAACTGTGACAGTATCTGAGCCTCCATTATTTTGATGACAATCATCATAGGCGGTGATAATCACATCCCATGTACCAATAGGTAGAGGCAGGGAAACAGCCGAAGGATTGTCGAATTCCTGAACACCTACTCCGGGAGCGTCAGTGCTCACGAGATAGGAACTGATTTCACTACAATTATCTGTTACCGTAGCTGGAGGAATGATTACGCTAGCCGTACAAGAAAAATGGCTGGTCGTTACTTCTATTTCATTATTCTGAGCTTCGACCACCGGTGGTTCATTATCAATGACCATAATCACCTGAACGTATTCCTCTATTCTATCCGAGCCGGAGCACCACTCCATACCCGTCCAGTTTCTCACGACTTTGGTTCCACACGAAATGGGAAATTCGTGATCAGTAAAAGTGAAGGATAAATTACATGCATCTACACCATCGGGATACAGGGGAATGCCCTTATATGAAGGAGCTCCCACTTCATCCCAGTCAGGATAGCCATTTCCATTGTCATCCCAGCTAGGATCATCGCAAACTAGAGCAGTGCTATCTATATAATTTGGTGGTGGTGTAATCGAGTCGAAATCAACTCTTTCAAACCAGATAGTGTCTGTACACATGGAAGACAAATTCCCCGCGTCATCTTTAGCTTGAAACTCGCGAATCATTATCTTAATAAAATTGTCATCGCAAATGCTTTGATACGATCGATTCCGAACGATAATTTCTATATCGTCGGGATCTGTGCAATTATCCGTCACCTCCGGAAAAGGTTCTAACACCCCTTCTAGACAGCTCATTGTATCATTGGTGCACGTCACTTGAGGAGGCATTTTATCCTCTACTAGTGCACTGGTCCAACAATAATTATTATTGCCGCCGCTCCCCGTGTAATAGACTTCAACTATCACAGAGTCGTCGAGATATGCATGCAAGTCAACGAGCAAATTACCATTACTGCTGCTATCGATGATCGTTCCATCGTAATCATACATAATAATGGTAAAGTCTTCGTCGTCTGGGGTTTGATTACATGCTGACGGGAGATAAGCTAAAGTGGACCAATTGAGGTCCGCTTCGCAACTTTGACCGACAGAAATGTTGACATTTTTACAACTGATAGAGCATTGTGCTTGCAGTTGATTTGCCACCAGGGCAAAAAGGAAGAAAAGTGCTAAAGTCAAAGTTGTTTTGTGTTTACCGTTTGCTTTGCGACTTGATCCTCCTATGGGTACGAGTGTAAAATTCGTTTTCCTCATGAGATCTTAGATTTAATTTTGAAAATGATACTGTTTGTATAGCGCACAGCAAATGGGATGGGAACATCCATTCACCGCTACATCCATAATTGTCAGCCAAACAAAAACTGCTTTTCAGCTTTCGTCTAACTCAGTTGGAAATCATTATCAAATTAAATCAGGTCGTGGTCAAAAAAATGGCCCTAGGCTCATTTCTTCAGCAGTGGTTGGGGAAGTGTGGTTGTACTTCCTTTTGGGTGGTTGGCAGCGACAGAACTTTTTCGTATCGCTATTGCAAATATATATTAAGATTCCGGATATGTGTTTTATTATATATGGTATTTTTCATATGTTTATTAAGTGATAATTGTAATACACTATTTATCAGTTTTTTACATATTCCATTTGCAACATATGGGGCAAATTAATTTTCGAGTGTTATCAGATTAACTCTCGGAACAATATGTAGGAACAAAAAAAAGGCCGGTGAAACACCGGCCTTTCAATAACTTAAAAAAGAAGTCTTTTACTTTACTCCTGAGGTGTCTCTTCCGTTCCCTCTGTTGTTTCTGTTCCTTCTTCTTCTCCTTCGATAGGCTCTCCTTCTTCATCCAGCTCTGGTACTGCTCCTTCTTCCAACATCTCGGCTGCAGTCTTCAAGACTCGTGGAACCTGAACGGAAGCTACGGGTATACTGTCGTTGTTGAGTATTTCAAATTGATCAGTCCGACCAATATGCTTTACTCTTACGGTCTCACCCATCTGCAGATTTGAGACATCTACAAACAACTCATTAATGAGTTGATCCGGAGTCGTTTTGATTTCTGCCTTACGAAGGGTTTGTACCAGTCGTCCCCCATCCACAACTCCAGGAGGTGTTCCCTGCAAGTGCACGGGTATCTGAACGCGTACTTTTCGACCTTCGACCAACTTCAGTAGATCGATGTGAAGAATTTCTTCAGTCACCGGGTGAAAATCAACCTTCTTTATGATACAACGGTGCGTTTCGCCATCAACTTCAACTTCCGCCTTTTTAAAATTAGGCGTATAAATAATTTCCTTAAAATCCGCCGGCTTGGCCGAAAAGTGAAGGGAGGTGTTTTTCCCATACAAATTACAAGGGACCTTGCCTTCTCTACGAAGCGCTTTAGTCGATTTCTTTCCGAGTTCCTTCCGAACTTCGCCTTTTATTTTTACAACTTCCATATCATCCTGTATTTAAACGGAGGGCAAAGATAGAAAAAGCTAAGAAAATTCCCAGTTTATTAGAGAGCATTTTTTCATTGTACAAATAAGGCGGAAATCGATCTATGCTCATGAGTATTTCGAATGGCCCGGGCAAACAGTTTTGCAGTAGATAAAACCCGGATCTTGGGGGATTTATTCTTTAAGGGGATGGTATCTGTCACAATCAGTTCAGTGAGGTGAGATCCTTCGATATTTTCGTAGGCGTTTCCAGAGAGCACCGGATGGGTGCAAATGGCACGCACAGTATTCGCACCCTTTTTCACGATGGCATCTGCAGCGCGACATAAAGTACCGGCTGTATCTACAATATCGTCAACTAAAATCACATCGGCCCCTGCCACATCGCCAATGACCGTCATCCCCTTGACTTCATTCGCTTTTTCTCTTACTTTATCACAGATGACCAGCGGCCGATCAAAAAACTTGCTGTATTTTCTGGCGCGCTTCACCCCTCCTACATCCGGAGATGCAAAGATAATGTTGGACATATCCTGCTTTCTCAAATAAGGAATATAAATGGCATCGGATTTCAGGTGATCGACGGGAATATCAAAAAAGCCCTGAATTTGATCGGCGTGAAAATCCATAGTCATGACCCGATCTGCTCCGGCAGCCTGTAGCAAATTGGCAATCAATTTTGCCGAAATGGGCACCCTAGGCTTATCTTTTCTATCCTGACGCGCATAGCCATAATAGGGAATTACGGCAGTAATATATCCCGCGCTGGCTCTTTTCGCTGTGTCGATGAGTAACAACAACTCAAACAAATTGGCCGTGGGGGCGAATGTAGATTGTATGAAAAACACATAAGCCCCCCGAACAGACTCAAATATTTCTGGTTGCATTTCTCCGTCTTTGAAGACGTGCAGGGTGCTTTTGCCCAAAGCATAACCATAGTGGTCAGCAATCTTATCGGAAAGATATTGAGAATTGGCTCCTGAGAATAACTTTACTTCTACCATGTTTTCTAACTGTTCCATAATTGAGGGGGCTTACACAAATTTAATACTTTCGTACAGATACAAAAACAAATAGCCATAATTCTAATTTCTTAACTGTCTGTCTTACTGTTTTCAATTCGTTCAATAGATCATTAACTCAACTGATGGATAAAAAAAGATTGTATAGCTGGTCGATACTCATCTTACTTTCCCTTATTTGGGGGTCTTCTTTTATTCTTATGAAGAAGGCATTGGTGGTGTACAGCCCCAATCAGGTCGCCTCCCTTCGCATCGGATTATCCTCTATACTATTTTTTCCAATTTTCATCCAATATATCCCTCGCATAAAAAGAAAACAGATACCTTATATACTCCTGGTTGCACTCACCGGCAGCGGAATGCCGGCCTTTCTGTTTGCCACTGCCCAAACTGAAATCAGTAGTTCATTAGCGGGTATCCTCAATAGTCTCACCCCGCTGTTCACCTTCATATTGGGCCTATTCTTTTTTGGACAATCTTTTAAGTGGAATTCGCTCGCAGGTGTAGTGCTCGGGCTGTCAGGCGCAGTGCTTTTGGTTTTTATGACGGGACAGTCAACCATTGAGGGCGACCTCAGGTATGCCCTCTTAGCGGTACTCGCCGCCCTTTTTTACGGTGTGAGCGGAAACACAGTTCATCGACACCTCCGTTCAATGACTGCTTTTGGTCTCAATGCTACTACCTTCAGTCTTCTCGGCCCCTTCGTCATCACTTATTTGTTTACTACTGATTTTCTTTGGGTGATTCAGCACGAAGAGGATGCCTGGATGGCTCTTGGCTATGTCGCCATTTTATCCTGGCTGGGTACATTTGCCGCCACTGTTTTGTTTTTTCAATTGGTGCAGTGGAATGATGCTGTATTCGGTAGTTCCGTCGCTTATCTCATTCCCGTTGTCGCCCTTGCCTGGGGCCTGTTGGACGGCGAAGTATTGGAGTGGTATCACTTCATCGGATTGACACTGATTATTTCGGGAGTGTATGCGATCCGAAGAGTGAAAACAAGTACCTCAGACAAAAGTACTGAATAACCATGCTTCAGGAGAGTAGCTCTTTATCTTTCAAATGAGGCATTTGAGAAAAAACCGAAAAAAGGCCTGAAATAATCTTCCCTACATTTGATACCAGGAAGCGTATTTGCAGTAATTTTTCGCCGTACGGTGAATCAGGTTTTCTCTATCCTCCTTTTCGATGGGTTTCAAGGGGCGGGCCGGCTGCCCAACATAAATCCAGCCCGATTCGAGTTGCTTTCCTTCCGGAACTAATGTCCCTGCTCCAATGATAACATTGGACGGTATATGAGCGTGATCCATAACAATAGCTCCCATTCCAATAAGGACGTCTGACTCGATATGACAACCATGGACGATGGCGCGATGACCGATAGACACTCGATCTCCAATACTTAAATCAGCCTTTTGGTAAGTGCAGTGCAAAATAGCCCCGTCTTGAATATTCACGGCATTTCCTATTCTCACCTGATTGACATCCCCCCGAATAACGGTCTGGAACCAAACACTGCAATCTTTTCCCAATTCCACATCTCCAATTATGGTAGCTGTGGGTGCAATCCAGGTATTCTTCCCCCACCTCGGATGGGTATTTTTTAGAGATATAATATTTGACATGCTACTGTTATCCTGTTAAAGTTTCTTTCTCTGCTATCCATATAAAGTGGGACCGAAATTTAGGAAAAAACTTATAAATAGTCTGAGAGATTGCTTTTGTACCGAATAACGGCACCTTTCTACGATAATAAGGGTGAATTATTCGGAGGGGTATAAACCCCGTACCTATAAGAAATTCTTTTACCTGTCCCGGAGTATATTCGCGCACATGCCCCATATGACCGAGTTGCTTCAATTTGCTAAACTCCTTATACGGATTGTCAAACCCCTGTCCCAAAAGCACTTTTGCCCGAGTTGGAAAGGAGTTCAAGTTCGGAGTAGACAAAATAAGTCTTCCACCGGGTTTGATTACTCGATGGATTTCCTTCAAACTATCAATCGGGTTGATGCGCAGGTGCTCAAATACCTCCATAAAAAGCGCGACATCAAAATGATTGTCTTCGACAGGGATTGGTTGATTATCGATATTGTTAGAAAGCACATTCAATTCATGCTCTTCTATGAAAGCGCTAAATCGGCCGGGGTCAATATCGAGGCCCGTCACATGATAACCTAATTTTTTAAGCAGCCAGGTCATTTGAAAGGGGGCGGAACCCACCTCCAAAATTTGATTATCTCTATCTGTAATCTCGCCTGTCAGTAGTTCCAACTCAAACCTATAGCGCCCCTGAAACTGCATCAGGTAGTTTTGACTCCAAGTAGAAATCTCGGAGTGATCGTGATGGATAAAATACGAATTCAATTGTTCAATCGCATTAGAAACTTCTGACATATATATCCATTGAATTGATTAGTAATTCAAGAAAGGTACGAAAAGTTAGCTAATTCGCAGCTATAGCTGTGCAAGAGCAAATTATATTGCGTGAGGTGCCTGGAGGGTGCTGGACGCCGTGGCGTCCAGCAGTCCGCTGTGAAGATGCGATTCTTCGCGTCTTCACAAGGACGGAGCGTCCCGAGGCCGCCTCTCCGGAGGCATGAGGCGGCTCGAGGATAAAAGCCGCGAACCCCGGAAGGGACCGACCCCGAATCCGCCCTCCGGCGGAGGCGGGGGCACGCCCAAAAAAATATAAAAATGAGCGAATTAAGGGAAAAAGGGGGTGACAGTAAACCCTTCTGCCCGCAATAAATGAATCACCCCTTTGGAACCGCCCAGGTGCCCGGCGCCTACGGCAAACAATGTGGGACTTCGTTTCATCTGCTCCTGAATCAGGGGAATCCAACTGATATTGCGCTCACTCAAAAGGGCTTTCTCCAGACCATCCATACTTTCATCGGAGGAAAGACTCTCTGCCATTTTATTAATGTTTTGAGATTTATACATCTC
>JAWLFI010000048.1:0-15448 GCA_041685645.1 Saprospiraceae bacterium
CGCTTGCTGTTCACATCGGAACGATACTCTTTCCAGGCTTTTTCCTTACCCTCTTTTGCTGCCTCTTTTGCCTTGTCCTTTAGTTCCTGAACTTTCTCCAGATCAGCTATTTCATTTCGAACCATCCAATCGGCCATCTTCTCAATACAGTCAAACTCCTTTTCCCAATTCAAACGCGCTTCGTCTTTGTATCGCTCGTGCGAACCCGAAGTGGAGTGCCCCTGAGGCTGGGTTACTTCTTCCACGTGAAATAAGGCCGGTCGACGCCATTCACGCACCTGCTGAATGCCCACTTCATACATCTCCAATAATCCGGGATAGTCCCATCCTTTTGCCTTAAAAATCAGAATGCCGGACTCGCCCTCCTTTTCGTCTATGGCAAAACCATGTAAGGCTTCAGAAATACTATTTTTAGCTGTTTGCAACTCTCTCGGAACAGAAATTCCATATCCGTCATCCCAAACAGAAATCGCCAGCGGCGCTCTCAATACAGCAGCGGCATTCACCGTCTCAAAAAACACCCCTTCAGAGGTACTCGCATCACCGATCGTACAAAAGCACACCTCCCGCCCCTCTTTACTAAAAGGCGTATCCTGCAATTCCGGATTGGTTCTGTATTTCTCCGAAGCATAGGCCAGGCCGAGCGATCTGGCCATTTGCCCGCCGGTGGGGCTGACATCTGCAGAAATATTATAATTTTCCGTATGTGTCAACCACTCGCCATCATCATCAATATAAGGTGTAGCAAAGTGCGCATTCATTTGTCGTCCACTAGAAAAGGGATCGCGCTTCACATCTGCATAGAGTTGAGCAAAAAAGTCTTCCACTGTCATTAGCCCCAAAGCAAACATAATCGTCTGGTCGCGATAATAGCCCGCGCGGTGATCTCCTTTTTCAAAAGCTCTCGCCATGGCCACCTGAGCCACCTCCTTCCCATCGCCCAAAATGCCAAACTTCGCTTTTCCGGTCAACACCTCTTTGCGCCCCAACAAACTCACCTCTCTACTCAGACAGCATATATAAAAGTCCTTAAGCACCTCATTTACAAAGGTTTCACTTTCTGACTTTTCATCTAATAATAGTCCATTAATATCCTCTAATACTTCCATATTTACTGTTTTACCGAGTCTGATTCAGTCCGCCTCATCGATGGTTACATCTCATGCTCATGCACTTTTTGAATCCTTATTTATCTGTTTCGATGAGCGCTAATACACTCCTTTCGGGGCCACAAAAATACAAAATTCCAACGAAATTTTCAGCCTCTATGGTTCCATTACTGTCAATTTAATACGCTGAATTAGTTATTTGTGCTCAATTTTTTGGGCGCGTCTGCCGGCGATTCTATGGCCTTGTATTCAATTTACAGTCGTATGGAGAGAGAATTTCCCTATCCACTCATCGGGTTCAGATCGCCGGCAGTCGGGCTATGCAGGGCTGTCGGTCCCATGGTGGCTGGCCGCCTGCCTGCGCTACCTAAAGCCACCAGCCACCATGTGACGCCGCTGGCGCGGCCCCTTACTATCCCTCGCGCAATAGATGTAGCGCCTCTCCTGTCGCATGGGGAAAACCTACTTCTACATCCTCTCCCCTGCTCAAAAAGCTAATATTCATGCAACTGAGTTCCTTATTCCACATCGTATTGGCAATCAATAACTTCATTTACTTCAAGCCCAAATCCTCTATACCCTTTTAAATTCAGGCTCAATTTCATCCTTGTGATATTATTAACAACTGCTTAACAGAGAATAGGCACAATATTTCCTTATCTTTGAATCAACAATAAAAACTTACCCAATGAAGAATGCAATTTTATCTTTGGCTATTCTGTTTGTCGGTGCGCTAACTCTCACTGCCCAAAACGAAGATGCCACCGGACCCAAAATGGAATTTGAATCCACAGTAGTTGATTATGGAACCATTGCTAAAAACTCTGACCCCATTCGAACTGCTGAATTCACCAATACAGGCACAGAGCCCTTGATCATCAAAAATGCAAAGGGAAGTTGTGGTTGTACCGTACCTAAATGGTCGAAAGAACCCATCATGCCGGGTGAATCTTCTGAAATCGAAATCAGATACACCACAAACAGAACAGGCCCCATCAACAAAACGGTTAGAATTACGACCAATGAAGGTGGACAACCTACTGTATTGAGAGTAAAGGGAAAAGTGCTAAATGAAGAAGCACCGGCTGAGCCGAAAAAAGAAAAGAGCGATATGCAAGGGGATTAAAAAACCTTCCATTCAAAACAAAAAAAGGCTTCAAACGTAAAACTTTGAGGCCTTTTTTATTTTTACTATCTAAAACTTATCCCTATGGTAGTTCTTCTTTCTCCCGCAAAAACCATGAATTTCGATCGACCCAAACGGGCACAATCGACCCGACCTTTATTTGAAGAGGCCGCCGAAAAACTCTCGGGGCAGCTCAAATCGTTTAGCTCTGAAGACCTTCAGTCTCTGATGAGTATCAGTGAGAATTTAGGCGATCTCAATTACGAGAGATTTCAGGAGATGAAATTTTCACCGCAACCCTCAGGCGCCAGAGCTGCCTTAGATGTCTTTGAAGGAGATGTATATAAAGGAATACAATCCGAGGACATGAAGGAAGAGCACTGGACATACGCACAAAAACACATTCGAATCCTGTCCGGGCTATACGGCTACCTCAGACCTCTGGATCTCATCCAGCCCTACCGACTGGAAATGGGCACCTCACTTGAAATCGATGAACACACAAAAAACCTTTACGAATTTTGGCGACCCAAAATTATTTCTGCTCTGCGCAAAGATCTTGACAATCAAAAAGAGCGCATCATCGTCAATCTCGCTTCCAATGAATATTTTAAAGCTGTACCCATCAAAGAGGCAGATGTTTCTGTTTTAGAAATAAAGTTTAAAGAGCGGAGAGATGGAAAGCTGAAATTTATCTCTTTTTTCGCAAAAAAAGCCAGGGGGTTAATGGCGAGATACATGATGGATTTCTCCATATCCGAGATAGAAGAGCTGAAAGGATTCGACTATGAAGGATATCAATTTGAGAGCGAACTCTCTTCAGAATGGGAGTGGACCTTTACTCGTGAAAGCTGATTTTTGCTATCTTTGATAGCATGAAATACGTTTACACCCTCATCAGTTTGGCATGTCTGGGCACCTTCCTGTTCTACGGTCATAAAAGCCCTATTGGAAACCTTCCCCCAGTGGTTGATTTCATGAACCCCTATACGGGTTGGTGGCAGCAAGCCGAGCGTCCTCGCCTCGCCAAGCGCCTGTTTACCGGCCCTACACAAGAGGACGTAACCATCATTTTTGATGAGCAGCTCATCCCCCACATATACGCCAGCAACTACGAAGATGCCGTTTACGCGCAGGGAATATTACACGCACATTTTCGCCTGTGGCAAATGGATATTACCCAAAGAGGTACGGTAGGACGTCTGGCAGAAATCGTAGGTCCCAAAGCCGTTCCAAAAGATGAAGAAAATAGAAGAATGGGGATGAGGGCTTTGGCCCATCAGCTCACCGCCCAAGCTCGATCTGACGAATGGACCAGAGAGCTGCTGGAAAAATACTCGCAGGGGGTGAATCAGGTGATTGGTCAGTTAACACCAGCCACCTACCCCCTGGAATTCAAGCTTCTCCAATATCAACCGGAACCCTGGACATTGGAGCATGTCGGAGCCATTGCTGCCAGTCTTACAAATTCTCTGTGTTTTAGACATGAAGACGATGAAAACACCGCGATAGTCAATCAATTTGGAAAAGATTTTTTCCAGACCTATTACCCCCAGTGGAACCCTTTACAGCGGCCAATTATTCAGAAAGAATACCCCTCGAATACAACTTCCTCTTCCAGCGAACGCATTTCAGAATTTAGTGGAGATTCTCCCTTTAACTTGCCCGATCCGGGCAATGGAAGCAACAATTGGGCTGTTCATGGAAATCACACCCTATCCGGCAACAACATGTTGGCCAATGATCCCCATTTGGGGCTGAATTTACCCTCTTTGTGGTATGAGATGCACATTCATTTGCCCGACCATGTCATGTATGGAGTGAGTTTTCCCGGCATCCCCGGAATCGTCCTGGGATACAACAGCCATATCGCCTGGGGATCTACTAATGTATCCCACGATGTGGCCGATTGGGTGAATCCCATCTGGAACGAGAAGGAAGCCTGGACTTATTTGTATGAAGGAGAATGGTTAGAAGCTCAAGTCCAACGTGAAATTATTCGCGTTAAGGGGCAAGATTCCATCGTCATTGACATCCCAATAACTAAATTGGGGAGAATTCCCTTTCCGGAAGCGGATCACAAAAAAAGCAAGGCCGCCTTTTTTTGGGGCCCACTGGAGTCCGATATTGGCAATATATTTAAAACCTTTATGGGCTTCAACCTGGCTGAAGGGTATAGTGATTTTCAAGAAGCCCTAAGCCATTTCAATTTTCCGGCTCAAAACTTTGTTTTTGCCGACCGAAAAGATACCGTCGCCATGCATATTCAAGGAGAACTGCCTATCAGGGATGGCTGGAGTGGATTGTTTATACTCGACAGTGTGAATGAAAAGCTGTATCGACAGCCCATACCTTTTGACGACTTACCCAGTGAAGTCAACCCGGAGAGGGGTTTTGTGAGCTCTGCCAATCAGCATACCACCTACCCCACCTATCCGCATCCCTACATCGGTCACTTTGACGACTATAGGGGCCGGACTCTGGATTCTTTATTGTCGGAAGATCGACCCATGAGTTGGGAACAAATGAAAGAAATTCAACTGAGTAAATTTTCTTTAGAAGCTAGTGAAGTACTGCCCTTGCTCCTCAAATATCTCGATAGTTCGGATATAGCAGATAGTCCCATGCTTGACTCCCTTCGCAACTGGAATTACGTGTATGAAGCCGAGAGTGAATCTGCGACATTTTTCACAATGTGGTGGGATCACTTCAAACAAATCACGTATCGACCATTATCGGATCATAAAACACCCCCATCATGGGTATTAACCCAATTGATGAAGGAAGCTCCAACTGATACCTTATTTTATCTAAATGAGGACAGCACTCAGAGTGGAGTGAAGCAAATCGCTTTTCACTCGTATGAAAAAGCGCGATTGGACTTCGACAGTCTGGCTGAAAAAAAGTGGTATGCCTTTAAGGGAACTCACATTCCCCACCTTGGGAATGTAGATGCATTTTCATCAGCCATCTTACATAATGGGGGAACTTCAAATGCCCTAAACTCAGTGAAGGAATCACATGGTCCGTCCTGGCGCATGATTATAGAAATGGGCAGCCCCATCAAAGCCGAAGGCGTCTATCCCGGAGGACAGTCAGGAAACCCTGGGTCCCGTTTTTATGATAATTTCATTGAGGATTGGACAGAGGGGAATTACCACGAATTAAAAACCCCTACACAATCAGAGATGAATGCTAAATTGACAGTGTGGACCATAAAATCTAAATCATGAGGAACCTAATACATATTCTGTCACTCATCGCCTTGGTTCATTTGATAACCTTTATATTAGATCCGAGATGGTGCTGGGCACTGCTGGTTCTGTATGGTTTCTTTATCAGACATACGCGCTATCAAGCCTTTTTGATACCCTTTTTTGCTGTACTGATTGCATGGACAGGTTACGCCTTTTACATCGATATCAGTAATCATCATATATTAGCCAACAGAATGTCAAGTGTTCTCCAGGATATACCCGTTTCTTTTTTGCCATGGCTTACCGGAATCATAGGTGGTATCGGCGGTGGATTGAGTGGATGGGTTGGAGTGAACCTTCAAAAAATACTGTATCCGTAATACAAAAACGGCAAATAAAGAGCTATGAGCCAGGATTTATATGAAAAAGCGAAAAAAAGAGTCGAGAATAAAAAGGAGTTTCGAAAGGATCTCTCCTCTTTTATAAAGTGGACGGCTATTTTACTCCTGATCAATATTTTCGTAACTCGCGGCTACTTCTGGAGTCTTTGGGTGATCGGCTTTTGGGGAATAGCGATTGCGAAGAAGGCTTATGACGTTTATGGCAGTCCGTTTGACAATCCGGATTGGGAAAAAAAAGAAATAGAAAAGGAGATGAAACGGCTCAGAAAATTGGACCAATCATCCGATTCTGACTTCCCTAAAAAGAAAACCAAATCGAAAGAATCTTCCTCTGAGCCCAAAAACAACTGGGATGATGATGAATTTGTTTAAATCAATCGAATATGAAAAAGAATGCGCTATCACTATTACTGCCACTCGTGTTCATCGGATGGAATGTCCTCTGTGCTCAAACCTATCAGGTGTTATCAGCAGAGCAAACAGCCCATTATTCTACCCGGGACACTATCAATAACTTTTTTGAACGCATCCAGCCGCTGGAAGTCAGCATACAATTAAAGCAATCAGAGGTAGCAGAACTTTCGCAGGATCAAGCCGCCGAAGCTTTAAAAAATAAAATGCGAGATCAAGCAGTAGCCGTGACAGAAGAGCAAAAAGAAGTGCTGAATAAAGCCATGCAAATAGCTTTGAATCGATCTCAACCACTTCTCGAGAAACACACTTTTCCCGACACTGTTTTACTCGGTGTAATTCGAGGAGACTTATATGGTCCTTCCGTATTTTTCACTCGAGAAAACGGCATATACATTCCCGCGCCTATGGTAGTCGAGGAGCAAATGGAAACCTTAATCCATGTTTTGATCCATGAAATCTTCCATATTCAAAGCAGATACAATCCCGAATTACAAGTTCTATTGTACGAACAGCTTGGGTTCTACCCAATGCGAGATAATCCGGCAATGGATTCCGCCTTTCATATTCGCACATTACTCAATCCCGACGGCACGGACTGGAACTTTTACATCCCATTGAAAATGGGAGAAAAAGAAGTCATGGCCTACCCTATGGTAATCAGTAAATCCGAGCGTTGGTCATCCAGTCAGTCCAACTTCTTTGACTATTTGCAATTTGGGCTTTATCCACTAAAAAAACAACAAAACGGCTACGAGGTCCAGTACGAGGAAGATTTCTCAGGTCTCCCGGAAGAATGGATGGGGCCCTTTTTTAACACCATTTCCGACAATACTCAATACATCATTCATCCCGATGAGCTGATGGCAGACAATTTTATTATATTGACGCAATGGTTGGGCGAGAACCAAAAGCCCGAAAGACTTTCCGAAAAGGGCGCCGAGCTTTCTCGTCGTTTGGCAAAAGAATATGGAGTAAAACTCCCGTAACGCTATACTCTCTTTCCTCCCGGGAATTTTGGCATATTAGATTGAATGAACATGGACCTTCGCCTATTAGACAGAAGTCAGATTAATCGAACCCGGTGGGATCAGTGCGTACAATCATTCCCTTCAGAGCTGCCCTACGGTTTGAGTTGGTATTTAGATGCCGCTACAAATAAACAGTGGAAGGGAATCGTAGATGGAGACTACGAGAAGGTAATGCCTTTACCCATTAAAAATTTCGGAGTCTGGAAACACATTATTCAACCTCCCTTAAGCCAGCAGCTGGGTATTTTCGGTCATGATGTTTCAGAAAATGACGTGCGTGAAATCCTTCAAAGTATTCCTTCGAAGTATCCCGTAGTTCTCATTCCAATGAATGAAAATATAGTCGCCACTGAGGTCGAAGGTTGGAAAAGAAAGACCTTGCCCAATTATACGCTCGAGCTATCAAAAAGCTACAAAGAACTTCGAAAAAGTTATACAAAAAGCCTAAAACACCGCACCAACAAATTTGGGGCAAAGCTCAAAGTAAGGCCTTACCATGACGTGGATCAGCTCCAGCGCAACTTTCACGAGATTATAGGAAAACGCATTGGATTAAGTCAAAAGCACCTGGATCGGACGAACCGTATTTTACATGCTGCCATTGAAAACGATGCGGGTTTTATGCTCGAGGTGTCAACCATAGAGGGCCAGTGGATCGGTCAATTGTTTTACTTGCGAACCAACGATCGACTCGTACAAATAAAAGCTATAGCCAATGATTTAGGACGGAGCATGTGCGCATTACACGTCGGTATTGATCATGTATTAAAAACCCATGCAGAGCGAGACTTAACCTACGATTTCGAAGGCTCAAAAATACCGGGAGTTGCCTCGTTTTTCCGAAGTTTTGGAGCTGAGCTAAGACCATACAATCAGTATGTTAAGAAGAGTGTATTACAGATGATACTGGATAAATTTTACGACCGCATGAGGAGATAAAAGCGCTCGTTTGGGGCGGCCAGTGCCCTTAGCAATAAAATATTTAGATACCCGATCTTGAACTTTTTGCCTATATTTCCGATGATCATCAGTCACATTGCCAATGCTATTGCACATTTCACTCGCCTTGATCTGAACAAAAATCTAATACGACTTTTCAAAACCTATTTAGCGATAATGGCACTAGGTTTTGATTTTTCTTCTATCGAGTAAGCGGCGCACACTGAATCGACCTGAGCCATTAGCCATAATGAGCAAGAGGGCGCCAATAATAGCCAGATTTTTTATAAATAACAAAGATTGAAGGCGTCTGAGCTCTCCCGGTTCTACATTCCACCAATCATGAACCACAATAGTCAATGGCAACCAATAACAGAGGAGAAAAAATCCGGCCAAACCGGCCCGATATCCAATCAATAACATAAGTCCTCCAAGGACGAGTAAAATCGTGGCACCCACTAAAAACACTTCCGGATTCCAACTCAATCCATAGGCTACCATTTTATCCAGATTCAACTGATAGAATATCATATTATCCGCAGCTTCAACGAAGAAAAAGGCGGAAATCAATACGCGTGCGATGAGGTCCAGTGTATCTTTCATGAAGACAAATATAGCAATCTTAGATAGACAGGCGATTTAAAGTTCACTCTGCCAGCGATGGACTGCCCGAGCCACATTTTGACCGTCGAGGGCAGCTGAGATAATCCCTCCGGCATACCCGGCGCCTTCCCCACAGGGAAATAAACCCTTGATTTCGGTATGCATATAGGTCTTTTTATCGCGGGGGATGCGAACGGGGCTGCTGGTCCGGCTCTCGGTAGCGATAGCCACCGCCTCATCGGTCAAAAAGCCTTTCATTTTTTTATCAAAATGCGGGAGGGCTTTAATAATCCGATTCAATACCAGCGGCGGAATGATTTCCGACAAAGAGGAACTCACTAAACCGGGAATGTATGAATGAGCAGGCAGACTAGTAGAAACTTTATTCCGGAGCAGGTCAGTTAATCGCTGAGCGGGAGCTTTCTGGCTACCGTCTCCGGATTGAAATACTTTTTGCTCCACTTCTGCTTGAAAACGCAAACCAGAAAACACATTCGGGCCGCTGGAAGAGGCCACATCTTTTAATTCCAATCCCACCACTATTCCGGAATTGGCAAATGGGGAGTTCCGCTTGGACAGAGACATACCGTTGGTCACTATTTCACCCGGCGCAGTCGCTGCCGGCACTACGAGTCCTCCGGGGCACATGCAAAAGGAATAAACTCCTCTCCCATCCACTTGCTCCACTAGTTTATAGGAAGCTGCGGGCAGTCCGGGTTCGCGTGACCGTTGATTGAACTGAATATCATCTATGATTTCCTGAGGGTGCTCCACCCGAACCCCCAGGGCAAATGGCTTTGCCTCCATTCTAACTTTTCTCTTATACAAAAGATGGTAAATATCCCGTGCAGAGTGTCCGGTTGACAAAATAAGGGGAGCAGAAAGGTCCCACCACTCCGTTTCATTGATTTGAATGCGTTGTATTGCGCCTGATCGGATCTCCAAATCTGTCAATTTGGAATTGAAGTGGATTTCACCCCCGTGATTCAATATGCTTTCTCTTATGGCTGCTACAATTTTAGGAAGCTTATTAGAGCCAATATGAGGTTGAGCATCGATCAGTATGTCAGTATTTGCACCGTGTTCCACAAGCAGCTTCATCGCTCTATATATATTCCCTCGCTTATGAGAGCGGGTGTACAGCTTTCCATCCGAATAAGTTCCGGCACCGCCCTCTCCAAAACAGTAATTTGAATTTGGGTTTACTTCGTGAAACTGTTGGATGGCTCTTAGGTCTTTCCGTCTTTCTCTGGCATCCTTTCCCCGTTCAATGATGATGGGCTTTAACCCGAGCGTAAGACATTCCAGAGCAGCGAAATATCCGGCCGGGCCCGCTCCAACGATAAAAACAGGAGAGGCATTCCGCACGTCCCGAAAGGAGTCAGAAAAATTTGGGGCTTCCTCCCATTCATTTTTTTCGAAGAATTTAACCAATACGCGAAATACCGGTCGTCGGCCTCTTCCGTCCAATGACCTTCTGTAGATTTGGGGAATAATATTCTCATTGCCCTCTTCACCTGCCTTTCTCATGGCCTGGTGAAGTATTTTCTTTTCGTCCCAGGCTTCTTCGGGATAAACTTTTAGCTCCAGACTTTTCACAATGCTTTGGAAGCTTTTGAATGCACGAGTTCATAGATATCCTTCGATATATTCAGTATAGATTCCAATCGATCTAATGGCAACATATTTGCTGCATCTGACTTTGCTTCTTCCGGGCGATAATGGGTTTCAATAAACAACCCTCTGGCACCTGTCGCTACAGCAGCTCGAGCCATCGTTGCTATGAGCTCCGGGCGTCCGCCCGTTACTCCGTGAGACTGATTGGGCTGCTGTAATGAATGGGTGCAATCCATGACAACCGTTGCCCCAAAACTATTCATTTGAGGAATAGACCGAAAATCTACAACCAAATCCTGATAGCCGAAAGTAGTTCCTCTTTCTGTCAACCAGACCTGGTTATTCCCACTTTCCAATATTTTATCCCGAGCAAATTTCATACTCTCGGGACTCATAAACTGCCCTTTCTTTACATTGACAACTTTCCCGCTAGATGCCGCCGCTTGAAGTAGCTCCGTTTGTCGGCATAAAAAGGCTGGAATTTGCAATACATCAGCATAGTGTTGAACCGTGTTCACTTCAATACTTTCATGAATATCCGTTGTTATCGGTACGCCAAAATCGTCTCCGATTTTCTTTAAAATATTGAGCGCTTTCTCGTCTCCGATCCCAGTGAATGAGTCTAATTTAGAACGATTGGCCTTCCTGTATGACCCCTTAAAAACCCATGGGATATCCAATTTTTTACAAATCTTATCGATTCGCTCTGCAATCTTAACGGCCATAGCCTCTCCCTCAATAGCACAGGGGCCTGCAATGAGAAAAAAGGAGTTCGAACTGAGAATCTTATCCAACATCGGCTTCATAAGTATATATTTATTTACTCGTTCAGAATCCAGGCACCGGCTTCAATTTCCTTGCGAACTTCCCTCAATTCCTTTAATATTTTACTTGGTTCGCAATGAGTATAGAGCCCCACTCTGGTCAATTGCCCAGCATTCTGTGTAAACACTGTGTAGTTCGATTTTGATAAGTAATCCTTCATTTGTCGGGTATTCCTTTCATTGCTAAAGGCACCTACGATAATTACACAGGATAGATTCTCATCTTCAGATGACTCTTCCAGCCCGGTGGCCGCATCATCTGCTTTTGAGTCCTCTCGTGGTTCATTATCGAATGAAGAATAATCAGGTTCAACCTCTTCAGTGGGTTCATCCTCCACTGCAGTTGTTTCCTGTTTCGAATCGCTTTTGACTCTGTGAGAGAGTTCGAATGAAGGGGAAGAATCACTTTCACTGGCCGTGTCTGCCGTGAGGGTGTAGGATTCTTTTAATTTATCCGGGTGAACATTCACCCGATTTGTCGATGCAGGAATGTCATCCATAGTCAATTGCTCCTGAGAGGAAGAGTACCAGTAAACACCTGCGGCAATGAGAAAAGCTAGACCAAGCGCAACAAGAACAAGTAAAAGAATTGTTAGCGTAGAGGTCTTTTTCTTTTTTCGAGCTGCAGGTGAAACTACTTTCTCTCCAGATTCCCCGGCGGGAGAATCCGCATCATTTGCGACAGCCGTGGTATCTGCAACTGGAGTGATGGGATAGGGAAGAGTTATTTCCGGCAAGTCATTCAATAAAGACCAGGAAGCCGGTGATGCGGATTCCCAAACGACTCCTTCGCTCGATTGTCGGAAAACACCTAAGCGGCCCAAATCCCAAAAACCGCTTTCCTTTTTACTTAATGCCAGCTCATCAATCTTTTGAGCCAAAAGAGATGAGTCAATTTGTTCTGAAAAAACGAATTGTTGAAGCTCTTTTTCCAACTCATTTTTACTAATATCAGGTAGGTCGAGAAAGGAGATTTCCTCAGAGGGCGGATGGATTTTGGCACTGTCCTGACGAATGCTAGCGGATGTGCTGTGGACATTTAATATGCCCCAGTGAGGCAGGACAAACCGTCCTTTCAGCAGTAAACACTTTTCTATAATAGACTCTAAGGGCTTCATAAGCACAAAAGTAGCAAAAAGCCTACCAAAAATGGGCTGATAAAGAAAAGGCTTTTGCGAAATATATAAAGCGAATGTAATAAATGGTATATATCCGCCTAAAAACATTGCCGGAAGCATTTGTTTCTTTCCACTGACAAACAAAATCGCATCATTCGGCTTATATTAGCACTAAAAATAAATCTATATGATTGATCGGAAAACGTCTTCGCGTCTTTTTGAAGAAGCACAGCGATATTTCCCCGGGGGAGTAAACTCTCCCGTGCGAGCCTTTAAATCCGTAGAAGGTCCTCCTTTGTTTATGAAGGAAGGAAAGGGAAGTAAGATTTTAGATGAGGACGGAAATACCTTTTTAGATTTTTGTTGCAGCTGGGGGCCTTTGATTTTAGGGCACGCCCACCCAAAAATCATTTCTTATTTGCACGAGACCTTAGATCGAGGTACATCTTTCGGGACGCCTTCCCGCCTGGGGAATCAATTGGGGAAATTGATCACGACAAACCACAACTACATTGATCAAATCCGCTTTGTCAGTTCTGGTACTGAGGCTGTAATGTCAGCAGTCCGGCTGGCTCGGGGAATCAGTGGAAAAAACCACATCGTCAAATTTGAAGGTTGTTATCACGGTCACGTCGATTCACTTATGGTCAAAGCGGGTTCGGGGCTAGTGACCTTTGGAACCAGCACCTCTGCCGGAGTCCCCAAAGAATTAGCAGATCTCACCCTGGTCCTGCCATTGGATGATGAAGAGGCACTGGATCAGTGCCTC
The DNA here is from genome assembly GCA_041685645.1 of Saprospiraceae bacterium. Taxonomy (GTDB): domain Bacteria; phylum Bacteroidota; class Bacteroidia; order Chitinophagales; family Saprospiraceae; genus JAWLFI01. The sequence goes on from JAWLFI010000048.1 coordinate 13,146, forward strand.
AAAACATATGCCGACCGAATTGCCGCTGTAATTATCGAGCCTATACCTGCCAACAATGGCCTACTTATTCAGCGATCCGAATTTCTGCAATATCTAAGAAAAAAATGCACTGAGCATGGGGTTCTCCTAATTTTTGATGAGGTGATTTCCGGTTTTAGAATTGGTTTTGAGGGAGCTGCCGGATATTACAATATTCAACCTGACCTCATCACCTATGGAAAAATTATTGGCGGTGGGATGCCCGTAGGAGCATTTGCAGGTCCAAGAAAATACATGAAACACATAGCTCCGGAAGGTCCGGTGTATCAGGCCGGAACTTTATCAGCGAATCCCATGGCGATGGCCGCGGGATACGCCACTTTGAAGGAGTTGTTAGAAGATGGTTTTTACACACAATTGGAGAGTCGCACCCAACAACTCACTCACCGTTTGCAGGAGCACATAGATGAGAAAGGTTATGAAGCCGGATTACAACAAATAGGATCTATTTTTTGGCTCCGCTTTTCAAGGAATATTATAAGGAGGTCGGATCAAATCGATGCTTCAAAGATGGATTTATTCAAGCACCTGCATTCTAAATTGTTGCACAATTTGGTATACCTGGGTCCTTCCGGCTATGAAGTGGGTTTTGTTTCTTCGGCCCATTCCGAAGAGGATATGCAAGTAGCTATTGAGAAAATGTGTGCTGCACTAGATGAGGTAATGACATAAGATGGTAAAGCAAAATCCTTTGCGCTTAAGATTATTATCCAATGGTGTAATCGCCTACATGTGTTTAGCTTTTGCCTGGTGGAGTATTCTGCTCTACACAAAAAACGAAGACGCGTATCAAGCCAAGGTGGAAATCCTTCGCCTGGGCATGGTAGCTGAAGGTACTTATAATAACGAGAAAGCCTTTACCTCCTCCCCTCCTTTTGAAAAACTACAGAAGGAATACAGCAGACAAGAATGGATGATTCTGGGAGAAGCTGCCCTCTTTATGCTAAGCATTATTATAGGCGTATGGATTATCAATAACAGCTATAGTCGATTGATTAGAATAGCGGAACACAAGAGAAATTTTTTGCTATCTATCACTCACGAGCTCAAATCTCCTATTGCTTCAGCCCAACTCGGCCTGCAAACCATCCAAAAGCGAGATTTGAGCAGAGAGCAAACGGAAATGATTTCTATCAATGCGCAACACGAACTAGACAGATTAAAAAATTTAGTGGATAATTTGCTGCTGGCTTCAAAAGTGGAAGCTAATTACAAGCCCGTCTTTGAGCTAGAGAACGTAAATACGATGATCCGGAATTATGTGAAAGGAATGAGTCTTGCTTATCCGTCAGTAGATTTTAAATTATCCTTAGATAGTGAAAATCAAACAGCAGAGGTTGACCGTTCGGGTATTTTCTCAATTTTGAGCAATTTGGTGGAAAACGCAATTAAGTATTCTGAAGGAGATGCTGAGGTCAACATTAGCACGATAATCCAAGATGAAAAATGGAGCCTTATCGTTGCGGACAAGGGAGTGGGCATCCCCGAAAATGAGAAAGATAGCATATTCAATAAATTCTATCGGGTGGGATCTGAGGATACTCGCAAAACAAAAGGCACCGGATTGGGTTTGTATATAATGAAAGAAATGACGAATGCCCATGGCGGGCAAATAGATGTTCGCGACAACGATGGTCAAGGCACTATATTTACGGTCAGATTACCCAGGTTTCAAAAGTAAAGAATATGCGCATATTATTAGTAGAAGATGAAGAAAACATAAGGTCCGTCCTGAAACTGAACCTCGAAATGGAAGGTTATGAAGTATTAGCAGTTGGAAACGGAAAAAAGGCCATTGATTTAGTAGATCAACAACATTTTGATTTATTGTTATTGGATATTATGCTTCCTGAGGTCGATGGTCTGCAAATTGCTGAACACGTTCGATTAACTCAGTTTGATATTCCCATCATTTTCCTCACGGCAAAGGATGACCCTGAGGAGCGCGTTGAGGGGTTAAAAAAAGGAGGAGATGACTATATCACAAAACCTTTCAATCTTGAAGAACTATTGTTGAGAGTAAAGAATCAACTCAAACGAAAAGAGAAAGAAAGTAATAACGGAGTTGAGGAATATGAGTTTGGAGATTTCAAAGTCAATTTCAAGACCTATGAAGTGACTTCCGATCGCGAGACCTTTGAGTTGACCAACAAGGAAGCCATGCTGCTCAAACTGCTTATAGACCGCAAGGGCGAAGTGGTGTCGAGACAACAAATATTGCAGGCGGTTTGGGGCTATGATGTATATCCTTCAACGAGAACCAT
>JAWLFI010000222.1:0-3737 GCA_041685645.1 Saprospiraceae bacterium
TGTACTTCAGGTGGACAGTCAAAGGATTGCATTGCAAGACACCTTTGCCTGGTCACATCCGTACCGGATGGGGTTAAGGGGAGCCTCGCAAGCTACTTTTTCGCCTAATGGAGATAAGTATGCTAGGGTAGTGAAATTTCATGGACTATCTTTGGCAGATTTTAATCAAGCTACAGGAGAGTTTAGTAATATCTACATCCTTCCTTATGAGGAGCCGGATGATTTCTTTGCAGGTAGTCCAGGAGTTGCTTTTTCAGGGAATAATCAGTTTTTATACGTGAATCCCAATACGCGGCAATTCATTCAATACGACATGGAAGGCGAGGGGCTGTCAGTAGCAGATACGCTCTGGGAATTCAGTGAGGAAAACGATATCGTATACGATTCAATTTGGCAGGGCTGGGTGGCCTTTTATATGGAGGAATTAAAATTAGGGAAAGATTGCAAGATTTATGCGTTGCCTTTCAGTGGACTGCCGTTTATGCATGTGGTGCACAATCCCAATGCCAAAGGCGAGCAGGCCCTATTTCGGCGGGCGGACTATAGAGTCCCCGAACCAGGGAGTACCGGGGGGCTAGGCCATCATCCGCACTGGCGGACGGCTACGCCTCAGGAAGATTGGTGTGCAGATGTATATTATGACTCCATTTATACCTCTGTGGAGGAGTTTCCGATACAACCACGCGGTCCATCCTGGCAGCTCAGTCCGAATCCGGCGAGGGATAGAATATCAATTACTGCCCTTGATCCTCACGCCCAGCCTGCGGAAATTGTACTGTACGACCAACAGGGCCGTCAAGTGAAATCCTGGCAGCATCTCGGGTGGGACAGCCAGGAGTATGCCCTGCGGGACATTCCGCCGGGATTGTATTTTGCACATATTCTGAGTAAAGATGCTCAAGGCCAACGATTATCGCCTGTAGTAAAGAAGCTGGTGGTGCAGTGATTTTTTAGGCGGCGAGAGGTACAAAACTAAACACGCATATCGAAAAATCTTCCTTATTGCGTTGTGCCCTGTTCAATTGGGCGTGTAGAAATGAAAAAATGAATGTAACCCTTATGAAAGACCAGCAACTATCCGGATTAAAGACCAGACTTAATTTATCACACTTGGCCTCAGGAATATATATGCTGAGCTATAGAAATGGCACAGACAATATTGCGACGAAGAAAATCATTAAACAATAGTGGGAATAAACTCAGTTACATCTACATCTAATTTGAATCAGCGCCGCATTATGTGGCGACTGATTCTATTTTTCTTTTTCTTTAGTAGTTCGCTTCAAGCTCAAGAAATTTCAAAGCGATTAAATTTTGCTGAGAATGCCGTTGATTTTATTTGCTCTATTGAGTCAATAGATAGTGTCCTGTATTTTCAGCATGGCAATTATCGTGATACAAGTTGCGCGGAACGAATAGGACATGCATCAATCGGCCTTTTCGATTTAAATACTGGAGTAAGGAATAACTTTACAAGTGATTTGTGTGATTCTTCAAGTATTTTTTATTACTCCTCGAACTCAAATTGTTTTGATAAAAGGAATTCAGCTCTTTTAGCGTTGTATTCCGATGGAGCGACAAAAGGCTTTGGAATATTCGTTCACAATGTTCTTTCTGACTCTCTTGTGAAATTTCAGTATGATGGACTTGTGGAAAATAGAACTCCGATTTCTAATGCGATAAAATTATTTAACAATAAAGTGTACTTGCTTTTAAATTCACTGGACGGATCTTCCTATATAAACGAACTCTGGGTACTCGATGAAAACTATGAAATTGAACAGAAGAAAATGCTTACTGACCAACGATTGAGCCGGATGAATTTGAGTTTCACCAAGGATAGTACTCTTTTGATAATATTGTCTAAGAGGAATACTCGCCGCGATCGTGAGCTCATATTGAACGAATACGATTTAGACTTGAAGCTGCTTAAGAGTTTTGTATATGATGAGGATGTGAACGAATACACAGCTCCAAATGCTTACAAAACAAGTGATAACGGATATATTTGTTCCTGGGCCTTGGATTACGAGTCGAGGTTTGGGAAACCGTTTTTCTATGATACCTTTCCCTACCCTCCGGCGGTGGCAAAGTTCGATAGTTCTTTCAATGTCGAATGGGAATATTTTTTTATAGAGCGAACGATGACGCAAACATTAAGTTTCACAGATGTGGGTAATGGTAAGTACTTGGGGGCAGGCGGTAATACTGAGTTTATTGATTTTGACACCCTAATTACTGCTTTGGGCGATGCACCCGGTGGATATGCTTTTTTAATCACGGAAGACGGGGATGTGGAGTGGCGGAGGTATATTACTGATCTGCGGTCCAATAGTTTTAATGGCTTTTTCTGGGATGGCTGTGCGATCCCGGGTGGATATGCTTTTGGAGGCACTATAGATACCACAAAAGAGGTGGGGGATCCCTTCATCAATGATCCGGCCTCCTGGATTGTGACGCTGGACAGTAATGGTTGCTGGAATGGCAATTGTAATGACCATATTATTATCATTAATGATGACTCGAGTACGACCATCCCAATTGACACCATGACCACTTCCATCAACACTGAAGCTGTTCCGGGTCAGATGGATGTACAGGTGTATCCCAACCCCTCTTCCGGGCTTGTGAATGTAGAGTTTGAGAAGTCAGCAGAACGTTATATTCGACTTGTAAATATGGGCGGAGAAGTCCTTCATGAGATCAAAAGCCAAAGTGCGAAAGCCATTTTCCATTTTGGTGGGTATCCACCGGGCATGTATCTACTCCATATTTTCGATGCAAAGGGAAATTTGCAAGGTGTGCAGAAGATTCTCTTACAGTAAAATTGTACTTAGGGCATGCCTCTCAGGTATTTTTGGTTGTGCGGTCATCACATTTTTGTTCCTTCTTTATCCGTGGTCCGTACACAAATCCAGCTACCACTGAAGTCCACTAAAATATGGAACCCAGTCCATCTCACCTCTCACTTTCCCTACTTTAACCTTTATCCTTGGAGATTTTAACCTTTCCCCATCCTTTAACCTTTATCCTTGGAAACTTTAACCTTAATCGACCGACGTAGGCGGCTTTTCAACCGAGGAAGCACGAAGTGCGTAGAAGGTTATTCTCTATTCGTCCCCAGCTTCTTCCCAAACCCCCGAGTAATCACCGCCTCACCTTGGTGATAACGCCCTTCCGACAATTCCGTTTCAACCCGGTCCAATCGCTGGAAATCAATTTCGGGAAAATCCGCTGTGAGCAATTCCGGTGAATACAACATGTCGGCCACTTTCGGCCCACCGGACGAACGACCCAATTGGTCGGGGTGAAAGAGTTCCACCAATAACTGACCGCCCGGTTTCAGGCTGTCCGACACCTTTTGATGGATGCCCGGACGAATCTCGGCCGGTAAATGCGCAAATATCAGGGCGACCAGATCATATTCCTCTTTAGGCCAGGGAAACTCTTCCACATTATGATGTGTATACGTAAATCCGACGCCCTCTCGCTGCGCCAGATTGCGCGCTTTGCGGATGCCCTCTACGGAAGCATCAAAGGCATCCACTTTCCAGCCCATTCGGGCTGCGTGCACGGCATTCCGCCCCTCGCCCTCCATCGGCAAGAGCAAGCGGCCCGGACTCAGACTTTGAATGTGGTCAGCAAAAAAGGCGTTAGGGGCTTTCCCATACACATATTCTTCAGCAGCAAATCGTTCGTCCCAAAAGGTAGGCATTCGTTTTCTTTTTGGTTTAACA
>JAWLFI010000223.1:0-3723 GCA_041685645.1 Saprospiraceae bacterium
CCGGAAATCTATTACCACCATTTGCAAGAGACGGGCAAACGAAAAGATAGCCCTTTGAAGCGGGTCCTGACATGGAAAACCAATGTCATGGAGATTAAAAAAGTTAAAAAGGGTGAGTTTATTGGCTACGGAACGGCCTATCAGGCCTATCGCGATATGACCATAGCTGTGCTTCCCCTGGGATACGGGAACGGCTATTCGCGCTCCCTATCCAATAAAGGTTTTGTACTCATTCGGGGCCGCAAGGCGCCCATTGTCGGTCTCATTAATATGAATCTCTTTATGGTGGACATCACCCACTTTAAAGAAGTGGAGACCAATGATGAAGTCGTCCTCATTGGTAAGCAAAGAAATAATAAAATTACGGTGGGCTCTTTTTCAAACTCCTCTCAACAAATTAATAACGAGATGCTGGCCCGCTTACCGGCAGCCATCCCCCGGATTCCGAAGCGGTAAGTGTAGGGATTTTACAGATTGACTTCGAAGGGTGTTTTTCTATTGGAATGCGAATGGCGGCTATTAAGCCTAACGGAAAGAAGTTTGTTCCGATAACTATACTTCTTTCCCCCTTCCCCCGCGATAGCGATGCGTAGTGGCCATCCGCCGCGGCGGATGGGTCTCCCACAATACTTTGGGGGAGACCGAACGAATGTGGAGCCCGAAGCGTAGCGCCCCCGGCCCGAGGACTCGAGGCCGGGGGATCGCCCAAATACTAAAAAAAATAATGAGTAACGTACCCCTACCAATCCAGGCCCATGGTATCGATATTTTTGGGGACATCGACCTTCGACTTTGTTTCCTGGCGCTGCTGCTGGCGCTGAAGAATAACTTCTGCCAAATGGAAAGCAATGTTTTCTCCGCCCTTCTCGATGACGGCATTCACCTCTGACTCGGGAACATCCAGGCGGTATAAATAGCTAAATAGGAGTTCGGGATCTCGATCGAGTAATTCGGCCACTCGCTCTGCCACATGTTCTAAAAGTGGGATTTTCTTTGAGTCTCCTAAGTCTTGAGGAAAAAGATCTTTCACTAAGAGGTCTGTTTTGATGCAAATAACAAAATCTGATCTAAATATTCCCGATCGTTGGACAATCTCGGCACTTTATTTTGCCCACCAAACTTTCCTCTGGATTTCATCCATGCGTGAAATGTCCCGGTGCTCACCGGTGTGAGTTTTAATTCAGTCAATGCCAGGTCGTAACTCCGCTTCGCTGCATAATCACTGTTCAGTTTCTGTAAATTTTGATCTAATCGGCGACTAAATGCATTAAAATCAGCCGGCGAAGTCTCAAATTCCACAATCCACTCATGCCCTCCGGTATCTGACTGTTTCATGAATATTGGAGCCACACTATACTCTTCAGCTACGACATCAAACTCGCGACAGGTTTTGGCGAGCGCCTGATCGGTATTGGCCACCATGACTTCTTCTCCAAAAACATTGATGAATTGCTGTGTCCGCCCCGTAATCTTAAAGCGCGGGGGCAAAACGCTTTCAAATTGTATGGTATCGCCGATTCTATAGCGCCACAAGCCTGCATTTGACGAGAGAATGATAGCGTAATGTCGATCTGTTTTCACTCCCTCTAAGGGAACTACTTCTCCACTTTTCATGTCCTCAAACTCAAAAAACATCCCATTATCGCTCAACAATAAGAGAGATTTGATTTGTTGATCATCTTGCAAACCAATAAATCCTTCGGAAGCATTATATACTTCCTGATATACAAAATCCGGATCGGGAAAATATTCCTGAAAATGTGCCAGATAGGGGCTAAATCCCACCCCTCCATGCAAATATGCCATGGCATTGGGCCATACTTCCAACATGTGGTCTTTTCCGGTAATTTCCAAAATCCGATCGAATAGCACCATAGTCCATGTGGGCACCCCACCCATCATAACCAAATCCTCATCTTTGGTTATCGAAGCCATTCGCTCAATTTTTTCTTCCCAGTCACTCATTAATGCGGTCTCGAAATCCGGCGTGTAAAAGGGTCGCCCAATAAAAGGCATGTGATGCAACATAACCGCAGATACGTCTCCTAAACGCGTACTGGGATAGGGCTCAAACTTCTCAATACTCCCTCCCATAATCAAGCTCTTCTTTGCAAATGCCTGAGCATGTGGCCGATGATGATATAATATGGACATCGAATCCCAACTGCCCTGCAAATGGCACTGCTTTAAATTGTGCGGCGGCACGGGAATGTATTTCGATCGGTGACTGGTCGTTCCTGATGATTTTGAGTACCATTTGACATAGCCCGGCCACAAAATGTCCTTTTCACCCCGCATCATTCGGTCGATATCACCCTGAATTTCTTCATAACTCACTATGGGCAACTGACGAGCAAAATCTTTATAATTTTTTATGCTCTTGAAGCCATGATTCTTCCCATACTCTGTGTTTTTTGCGATCTGCAGCAATTTTTGTAACCACTGAGCCTGGGATTTATACGGACGCTCACGCATTCTCTGAATCCTCCGATAACGGAAGTCCAAATATTTTTTGATAACGGTATTGACTAATTGCTTCACCGATGGTTGTTTGATACTTAAAAGTATACAGAATTTATATAATTCCCAATTAATTTGGATTCGCACAGCAAAAACCCTATGCTTTTTCCTTGTTTTTTAGCTCTTTGAACGGTGATCCACATCATTTTGAACTTGTCGAATGTCGTTTGCCAGAGAATATCCGGACAATCCCCAACTGGATAAGGCTCGATAAGAATCCCAATCGAGTGCACCCTCCTTCACCCAATGCTCATCAATCCAAAGTCCCCGAAGCCTTCCAATCAGCAGATGAGTTCCATTTTCAGGAATCTCGAGTTTCCGCAAAAACTGCATCCACATTTGAACCGGTGAATCCTCCACAAAAGGCTCTCTAATCCCTACTTTGTCCTCCTTTTCTATTCCCAGCGACTCAAATTCACTGATATCCGATGGGAAATGTTCTGCCGATGCATGCGCCCGATCCATCATCCCCGGGGGAATAGCATTGCACGTCCACTTTCCTCCATCTAAAATATTCGAATATGTGTCCCGCACGCGGTCCAGTGGGCGAATCAATAAGGAATAGAGCGGTGGATTCGTTCCGAGTGGATTCAGCGTATTGAAAATGGCCAGGTTATCAATCCCTTCTTTACTCCTACTCCCAACCAAAACGACCGGTCTTGGTCCTAATATCGCATGCAGTAGAGGAGTTATCTTTAATTTAGAAACTCCATTCCCGGTCAAACCATTTTCATCCCATGATATATCTAATCGCCTACGCACTATTGCGCACTCGGCGGTTGTGTGGGTCGAACTTCTATTTTGCTGGGCAGCGTGCGCTGATCCATTTCCAATAACTGGACAACCATGAGACCCACGTCTTCGGGTTGAATCTTCCAGGCATCTTCCTTACTCGGTACATGACCATTAAAATAAGTAGCCACTGAACCGGGCATAATTGTCGTGGTCTTGATGCCGTACTTTCTCAAATCAAGCATCACTGCCTGTGTAAAGCCCACCACACCAAATTTACTCGCATTATAGGCCGCACCATTGGCAAAGAAATTCGTACCCGCCAAAGAAGCCAGCGTCATAAAATATCCCCTCGAACTCTTTAAGGGCTCTACAGCGGCTTTGATCGTGTGAAACACTCCCTTGAGATTCGTGTCAATGACCTGATTCCAATCTTCCGCTTTCAGCTCATCAATTGGGGAAAAGTGACCT
>JAWLFI010000224.1:0-3723 GCA_041685645.1 Saprospiraceae bacterium
ACCGGGTGAACCGGACACTCGTTATCAAAGCAAAACTCAGCCCCTGAAGCACCAATTTCTACAAGTCCTTCATCGATAGAGAGTAAACTCTGCTCTTTTTGTATCGGCTGTATCAGAGACTCTGAAAAAAAACCCGTGTCGAGATGATTTTGCGATAAAATGTATTTTATATCTGTAATCAACAATTCCTGATGCTGTTGCTCGTGGTTCAGCCCCACATTCAGCGTTCGCTCCTCTTTTTCACTCATCCTGCGCGACTCCAAATAACGCACCATATGCCTATCGACGTATTCTCGATACGCCATCACTTCTCGCAGTGTAGGGCGCGTTTGTCCCCCACGGCGATCCCTTTGTACTCGATCTCCCTGACTATTATAATAACTATTGAATAGAAAATTATAAGAGGGGTGGAACTCTCGGTATCCTTCAAGGCCGGGCTTCAATACAAAATTCTCAAAAAACCAGCTCGTATGCGCCAAATGCCACTTGGGCGGACTCACATCCTGCATCGGCTGCGCCGCAGCATCCTCAGGTTCTATTTGCTTGCAAATCTCATCCGTCCTATTTCTCACCTGCTGAAATGTGAGGGAGTCTGTTTCTCGCTTAGATGCTCCAATTTTTTCAGTTTGGGCTTTCATTTTTCCGTTTGTTTTATAACGTCCTGCGCAGCTTGACCTTACGCATAGAGGTAAGATAATAAATTTAGTTTCAAAAAATAAATATTTCCCCACGTGGAACGCTGACTCTCCAGCGATACACTAAGGGGTGTAATAAATACTGAGTACATTATGAGTTAATTATAAAGCCCTGGGTGTTTCCCCGCATCCGGGGATTTTAAAAGAAAATATTTCATGCTATTATGCACTCAGTACTCTTTTTCATGTTGATTAGGGGGTGCCCCCTCGAATGGACCGCTTCTCCGACAAAGGTCGGGAAGCGATCATTCTCGGGGTCGGGCTATGCAGGGGTTCCGTCCTCGAGCCGCTTCGCTCTCTCGGACCGCTTCACCCACAAAGTTTTGTGGGCTCGCGCCCTTACTATCCCTCACCCGTTGGCGGCCGCTGGCCACCATGGCAAGCGATGCAATCACGGCATTCCCTTTTCCAGATCGCATATCGGAGTTGAAACGGGCGTTGTGTTAGGGATAGGAGGTGCCCGCCAGCTGGCGGGGTGCCGTCTCGACACATCGTAGATGTTGGCGAGACGGTACGGAACCACCGGATAGCCCGGCGGCAGTGGCTGGAAGCCGCTGCCGCAACACCCAAAAAAAGAAAAAATGAGATAGTGAACTCTTATTTCAGGCCAATGACAAAAACGGGGGTCAAGCCTTCAAAAGTAGACATTCCCCCGGGGTTGATGCCGAGGGCTCCTTCGGGAATGGGATGTCCCAAATGCTCGAAATAGCGGATCCAGGCCGGGAAGAAACTATCGGTTTTGGGTTGTTTGAAGGTCATCGGCTTCAAGGAAAAAAGTGAACTGTCACCAGTGGAAAAAGCATCGTGAAGGAGTTCCGAGCAATAGTATTTTTCATCGCCATAGGTATAGATCGGATCGTAATCCTGCCCACTCTTTGAAGTGATGAATTCAATAGCTGAGGGAATCTGAGATTGGTGTTTAGGGAGCAGACGCATGACCATCAGTTGAGGTACGCCATTTTCATTTCGACATCGATCTACAAAGTCGGATAACGGAGTCCAAACGACGCCACCTTCACTGATCGCCTCTCCTATGAGCAGGCTGTCGTCTTGCTGCTTGACCAGACCTACATGAGAAAAATCATAGTCATTATAGCCCCGGGTGACAGCTTCAATAGCTTCGCAGAGCTCACAATCCAGGTCCTGAAAAACAAAATCACCCTCCTGTAATACAATCTCCAGACGGTGCATATAACTCTGAGCGTGAAGGCATATCACAGCAAGAAGAAAAACGAGAGTCAAGGCGTTCTTTATCATCAAGCTAGCTTTTATTCAAAGGTAGGTGTTTTTAATAAAAGTGATAGAATTCTTGCTATATCATGGAGAATTTTGTACTTTTCAACAAAGAAATTTTACAACAATGGAACAATATAGGACGCTAAGCGAAGCGATTAATACTTTAAAAGAGAAGGGATTTAAAGAGGACTTTAATCAATGGGATGCAGATGAATTACTCACCTATATAAAGGGAGAGGACGGGAAAAAAATTAAAATTGTTGAGTTTCATCGATTTGAAGGAACCAGTGATATGGGAGCAAATTCAATTCTTTATGCTCTGCAAACGTCAGATGGGAAGAGAGGTTTATTGGTCGATGCCTATGGCACCTATGCTAATCAAGAAACTTCTGCAGAAATCATGAAAGGGCTGGCCATTCACAGGCAGGCATATGATAAGTAAGTTTTTTTCTAATGAGTTCCATACATGCGATGGCGATTTGATGAAAAGGTGATAGCTATTAACATTGCTAAGGGATTCTGAAAATTGTGCATTTTTAAGTTCAAATTTTTATCCATTTGAAATACACTATTATGAAGCTCAAAAACTGCCTTTCCCTTTTGATAGCCCTAAGCTTTATTTTGCACTCCAGTATTGTTTTACAAGGCCAGTCGGACTCCTTTTCTCCGGAAATGGAACAGCAAATCAAAGAGAAATTACACCATCTGATTCGAGTTGGCGATGTCGATGCATTCCTGGATATGGCGAAAAACCATCCCGATCGACTTCTCGAAATGCAATCCGAGGCTCAACGTCCGGGCAGGGCGAGTGCAGAGCAAAATGGGGAAGTGATTATCAGTGATTCCAATTTACCCGAGTCAGAGTTGCATGCTGCAATGAATCCTAAGGACTCCAACAGTATCGTCGTTGCTGTCATGCGACAGGATCCCAATTCCTTTACATCTCCACTCACCACTCCGATATATTACACCGAGGATTTTGGCCAAAACTGGTCTGCCTCGGAGTTTAAAGGTGAATTTCCCGATTTGGGACTGTGGGCAGGCGGGGGAGACCCACTTCTGGCTTATGGTACTGATGGGCGGATTCATTACACCTGGCTGGTTGTAGATCTCAATGTGAACAATTTTCTGGCAACGATCGGACTGCACTACATGACTTCAGATGATGGGGGTGCCAATTGGGAGTATGGAGGAGTCGTTGACATGTCTCAACCCTTCAATCTACTCAGTCTGGAAGGCATTGATAAATTTGTCGATAAGCAATGGATGGCCATAGATGCCAATGAAGGCCCCACTCAAAACAATCTTTATATGGCCTATGTGGCCTTGGAGTTTGACTCTGCCTCAGTCAATTACAATATGTTGGTGACGACGAAATACGCAGATAGCAGTTCCTTTTCTACGCCTGTTTCTGTCAATCCGGACTCCTTTCTATTTGCTCAGTTTTCCAGTATCGATGTCGATCGCCAGGGGCGGGTGCACCTGACTTTTGCCGGGAGTAAAGATTCAGTGAATTACGGGATGTATCACACAGTTTCTGAGGATGAAGGACAAAGCTTTTCAAGACCCCGCCTCATTTCCCCTTTTACCCTGCCCGAATTGACTTATTTTGATGATGATTTCTCCATTCTTGGCGTTCAGGATCGACTGTATCCTTGCCCGCATGTCAAAGTAGATCCCAGTATCGACGAAATTTATTCCGGACGTATATATTCATTTTGGACCGCTAATGGGATCGACACCCCGAAAACCAGAGGTTTAGATATTTATTTCAGTTTTTCAGATGATGGAG
>JAWLFI010000225.1:0-3722 GCA_041685645.1 Saprospiraceae bacterium
TCCAAAAACTCTCTTTTGAGATCAATATCTTGCTCAAAACGACCGCTGTAAAAGGAAGTGACAGTAGAACTGTCGGGATCTTCAACGCCGCGCATGGAAACGCACATGTGATCCGCCTCAATCCAAAGGGCAACATCTTCTGTTTGAAGTGTATGTATCAAATCCTGGCCAATCTGGCGGGTGAGGCGCTCCTGCACCTGAGGGCGTTTCGCGTAGTATTGTACCAGCCGATTGAGCTTGGAGAGTCCGACCACCTTATCTCCGGGGATGTAGGCGACATGAGCTTTTCCCGTAATTGGTACGAAGTGATGCTCGCAATGTGATCGAAAACTAATATTTTTTTCGACGAGCATATTGTGATAATTGTAAGTATTATCAAATAGTCGAATGTCGGGTCTCTGATCCGGGTGCAAACCACTAAATACCTCGTTGACATACATTTTTGCGACTCGACGAGGAGTGCCGGCCAGACTGTCATCTGTTAAATCGAGACCCAAAGTCATCATAATTTCTGCAAAATGCCGTTCTATGCGCTCTATTTTTTCCTCATCGCTAATGGAAAAAGCATCCACATGCATGGGCGTTTCGGCTGAACTGCTGATGTGATGATTTCCAATGATATCGGGCTCTGTGGGTTGGATATCCTCTATAACCGTTGGAGAATTTATGGAATTCACGCCATTATTGGAAAGGGATAAATTGCGCGCACTGATATTTTTTCCGTTGGTTTTCATTTATTGTATTTGGATAAGAATTGCACGTTTAACGGCAAATGGGATTTGTTTGTTTAAGTCTGAGCGTAAGAAAGCTAAACAAGACAGAGAGAAGACATTTGAACAATCGCCCAAATTAAGGATGCGGAACTGCCATAGACCTTATTCTCCCTGTGTTTATGGTTGATAAGAAACGCCATCGGGATCGATATGTAGCGCTCTTAATTCTTTCGCCTTATTGGTATTGTCCGGACCATTTTCCAGACGAAGCACCCCTCTGGGGCAGACGGCAGAACAGATGCCACAACCGACGCAACTGGCGCGAACGATGTCCTGGCCACGCTGTGCATACCATTTGACGTCTATACCCATCTCACAATAGGTGGAGCAGTTGCCACAGCTTATGCATTGATTGCCATTGGTGGTGATTCTAAAGCGAGAAAAGAACTTTTGCTGAATGCCTAGAATCGCGGCCATGGGACAACCGAATCGGCACCAGACGCGATTCCCCATAATGGGATAGAAGCCCACGCCGATGACGCCACTGAATGTGGCACCAATCAAAAAGCCATACCAACTTCTGATTTGATGGCCGGGGATAAACAAGAGATCATATCTACCGGTAAAGGAGGCTTCCCACAGCAATAGTACAATGAGAGCGGATAAGGCGATGCCCACTTTTTTTGCCGTGGGATCTAATTGCTCAAATCTTTTTTTGTCTGTGAGTACCCAAAGAATGCCGCCCCCAAGGACCAGAGTGAAGAAAATTGCTAAGCTAGTGGTATTGAATACGGCGTGATCAGAATCGTAGAGGAAGCTATACAAAACGGCCGCTGTCATGGCCACGACTAAGAATAATACAGCATGTATCAGCCAGCGCTCCACGCGCCAGGCTTTTCTGGAATTGTCAGATAGGTGGCGAAAAGGGTCGCCGGCTGTCTCTGCCAGCCCCCCGCAGCCACAGACCCAGGAGCAGTACCAACGCTTACCATAAAAATAAGTCAAAATGGGAGTGACGACTAGGATGAGGGCAATGCTCCAAATCAACATAAATATGCCCAGTTGTCCGCTGGAGGTGAGCTCCTGGATTCTCCAGTCAAAAAACGCATAGTAATCCAGTGGCCATATCATCTTGAAGTCAAAATAGGGTTGGTTGAGTCGCTGAAGAATCTCGGGAATCAAGAAGGCAAAAGCCAATTGAAAGAACATCACGCTGATGGTTCGGATGAGGTGATAGCTACTGTGGCGATATTTGTAGATAAACTTGGCGCCCATATAGAGGATAGCGATCGTGTAAAGTGTGCCATACATAAACCATTGACTGGCGGGAGCACCTTTAATCCATTGGCTGAGCGGGTCAAATAGGGCAATGATGCCCGTATTTTCTCCTTCAGAATGCAAACCGAGAACGGAGGGATACCAATAGAGGAGTACGTAAAATCCGGTGAGAAAAATCCCCAAAATCCAACCCAAACCACCCCGGGCTGTGAGGGAAGTGAAAAAATTGTGATCATTTTTTATTCCCGCGGCCTGACCGGCATATGCCCCGTATGAGTACAGGGCGGTAGCTACCGCATAGGAAATGAGAATAATGGCTAAGCTCCAGGGGAGAGACAAATATTCTCCTTGAATAGCAAAACTAAACATGAATAGGGTAGCCATGGCCGCCAGAGCTAAACCTGATTTTTCCCATATATTTAATTGGGTCTTTTCCGGTCCGGTGATGGATAGAGATGGTTCCATGGATTAGTTTGATTTTGCGAGTGCACCTAATGTGGTCCAAAATGTATGTAAGCCCGGCTTGCGTCGCAGTTGGATAGCAGGGCTGTGTTCTCGATTGTATGCTTCTATAAAAGCGCGATGGAAATTAGCATGGAGTTCCGGGTCGAAATAAGCCGCCGTTAGGTTTTCCAGTACGTTTCGAAGGGTCGCTTTTTGTTCGATCCAGGCTTCGCACATCTGGTGTCGCAAGCGAACGCCCATGCTGTGAAATCCGACGACCTCCTCTGTTTTGCTATTGTACACGATGCGAAGACTTTGTTTTCCTTTGCGATAAAAAAGAGGAGAAAGCTCATCGTCATAAGTGACGGGAACTTCTCCATAGACCTGATACTCTATGTTGAAAAACTTGGCAGAATTGAACCACTGTCCGGGGTCATAGCGAACGGGGTCCTTACATATCGTATAGGCCAGGGTTTCTCCCATCATTTTACCGACATACCAGACGGCCTCTATCGGCCGACGACCGGACGGCGGTGAGGATAATTGTGCACAATCCCCGATGGCATACACATCTTTTTTGTTGGTCCGCAGGAACTCATCAACGACAATCCCCTTATCTAGCTCTAATCCCGACCCTTTCAGAAATTCTATCCGGGGATGTACTCCGGCAGTGAGTCCGACGAATCCACAGGGGATTTCTTCATTTTTCGAACTGATGACGGCTCGACAGTGATCCTTTTCATCCGGCAAAATTTCTTTGAGTTCCGTTCCCAATTGCAAATCAATGCCGTGTTGGCGAATCTCCTCATTGACCATTTCGGACTCTTCCGGTGGCAGAACCATATCCCAATAACTCTCTTCTCTCACCAAAAACGAAACCGGAATGTCTCGGCTGTGAAACATTTCTGCCAGTTCTATCCCTATCAGTCCTCCACCCACAACGACAGCTCGCTCCAGGCCTTTGCTGTGATCCTCTATCGCTTGCAGATCCTGTAGAGAATACATACCATGCACCCCATTTAAATCCTGCCCCGGCCAGCCAAAGCGATTGGACTCCGAACCCGTGGCCAAAATCAAGCGATCATAGGAAATCGCCGGCTGCTGACTATTTTCGCTAAACTGTAATTGCTTTTTTTCAAAATCTATGCTTTCCACCCAGCCCTGCACGAGATGTATGCGATTTTCTTTGTAAAAATGTGGCTCATACAGCTCTGTGTCCTTTAGCCTGAGATGCCCCATGTAGATATACATGAGCGCCGTTCGGCTGTAGGGGTAGGCAGATTCCCC
>JAWLFI010000049.1:0-15321 GCA_041685645.1 Saprospiraceae bacterium
TAATGTCTAAAAGGGTAGGAGCTACATCTGCCAGAATGCCATCTTTTATTTTTCGATTATCTTTTTTGCTCACAAAGATCACGGGCACCGGATTTTTTGTGTGCGCCGTATTGGGGGAACCGTCCTCATTAATGAGAAAGTCGGAATTGCCGTGATCTGCAATGATGAGTATATCATAGCCCTTGCTGAGGGCGATTTCTACATTTTTCTTGACGCAATGATCCACCGTTTCGGCGGCTTTTTTTGCGGCTTCAAATACGCCCGTATGTCCGACCATATCAGCATTGGCGTAATTGAGACAAATAAAGTCGGGATTTTTTTTAATCATGGCCTCATTGACGGCGTCACACACCTTAAAGGCACTCATTTCTGGTTGTAAATCGTAAGTCGCTACTTTGGGGGAGTCAATCATGATTCGATCCTCACCTTCGAAGGGCTTCTCCCGGCCGCCGGAAAAAAAGAAAGTGACATGGGGATATTTTTCGGTTTCCGCGATGCGAAGTTGATTGAGTCCGGCTTTAGAAATCAACTCGCCCATCGTTCCCTGTAAGTGATCTTTTGGGAAAATGACGTGAATATTCTTGAAGCTGTCGTCAAAAGCTGTCATGGTCATAAAGTGCAGGTCAAGCGGCTTCATATCTGTACCTTTTACGGCTTCCTGACTTAGGGCATAGGTGATTTGTCGGGGTCGATCCGATCGAAAATTGAAGAAGAACAATACATCTCCATCCTGAATTCGACCTTTTTGGGTGTAGTCTTTGTGGATCAGAGGTGGCAAAAACTCATCCGTCACATCTTCTTCGTATTGTTTTTTCACTGATAACAACAGATCGTCTGTGGTCTCTCCCTTACCGTGAACCAATGCATCATAGGCCTTTTCCGTTCGCTTCCAGCGGTGGTCACGATCCATTGCATAGTATCTCCCGGTGACGTCTACCAGACGAATGTGACTTGCCTCCCCAATCGCATCGAGGAGTTGTTTTAAATATCCATGGCCACTTTTTGGATCCGTATCCCGACCATCGGTAAAGGCGTGGATATATACGGGCAATTCTTGCGACTTGAGGTAATGAACACATGCTATTAGGTGGTCAATGTGTGAGTGCACTCCTCCATCCGAGACTAGTCCCATCATGTGGAAGGCAGCGTTTCTATCTTTTGCTTGATGAATTGCGGCTTGAAAAGTTGGGTTTTTAAAAAAACTTTTATCCTCGATCGCATTATTGATTTTAACTAGATCCTGATAAACGATGCGGCCGGCGCCAATGTTGAGGTGGCCAACTTCGGAGTTTCCCATTTGGCCTGCGGGCAGCCCTACTTGCTCTCCGAAGGTCGTAAGCTGAGCCTGTGGATAGCTCTCCATCAATTCATCGATGAATGGCGTTTGCGCCTGCCGAATGGCATCTGCCTCCGGTTTTTGACCGATGCCCCATCCATCTAAAATCATCAAAAAGGCGGATCGTTTCATTTTTTATTCTTTGGTGATACGCAAGGTACAAACTTACAACGCTTTGTCGGGCAAATGGATGTCGAAAGAAGGCTCATTTTATTACCTTTTTAATCTCGAATTATGTGCAAACTGCCGGTTATCACCCTTCATAACGTCCAATGCCAAAGAGTGCGAAATCGTATTTCAATGGGTCTGTGGAATCCATTGAAATGAGGCGCTCCCGAAGTTCCAGCACGGCTTTCCAGTCGCGCGATTTTCGATGAAGTAAATGGTATTGGCGGGCGATGCGTTCGACATGAACATCCAGAGGGGGACAGAGTTGATCGGGACGAATAGAGGACCAAAGTCCAAAATCGACGCCCCTTTCCGGAGATCGCACCATCCATCGGAGGAACATATTGAGTCGTTTACAAGTTGATTTTTTCGCTGGTGTGGCGATGTGTTTCTGTGTTCTTCGGGGCGCGTCTTCCAGAGAGAAAAAGTCATTGTGAAATCCAATGAGAGCACCTTCTACCGTTGGATCTTTCGGCTGCAGATGTTGGCTAAAGGCGTTTTCCAGTGAGTCGTTATTTCGATAATACTGCTGGAGGAACTCCAGGAAATACATGGTGTCAATGCTATTAAAGGTTCGGTGCTTGAATTCTTTAAATCTTTGTCGCTCCCTTTTGCTATGATGCAGTATGAATTCGTAGGGATGACCTTCCATATATTCGATCAACTGAATTCCCTTGTCAATAATGGTTTGCCGACGCCCCCAGGCGAGTACGGCGACCCAAAAGGCAACGATTTCTATATCCTGCCTGCGGTGAAATTGATGGGGCAATGCGATGGGATCCTCCTCTATAAAAGCCGGACGTTCGTACTGACGTGCTTTTTCATTCAGCCATTCAGTAAGAACCGATTCGGATAAGGGCGCTTTGGGCATAGGGGGCATCATTAGAACGACAGTGGTACTATTCCAATGTTTGTTTGATTTCTATGATTTCATAACCCTCGATGATGTCGCCAACTTTGATATCGTTGTAGTTTTTGACTGACAAGCCGCACTCCATACCCGATTTGACTTCTTTGACATCGTCTTTGTAGCGCTTGAGTGAATCAACTTCGCCCACGACGCCTTCTTTTGTAGGATAGATCACGATCCCGTCGCGGATGACCCGAATATTTGTGTTTCGGGTAATTTTGCCTTCTAGCACATAGCAACCGGCAATCGTACCTACCTTACTAATTTTAAAGACATCGCGAACTTCTACCTGACAAACGATTTTCTCCTCTCTGGTCGGCTCCAACATACCTTCAATAGCCATCTTAATTTCCTCAATGGCTTCGTAAATAATGGAGTAGGACTTAATTTCTACCCCTTCCGTTTCTGCGAGTTTTCTCGCATTGAGAGAAGGTCGTACCTGGAACCCAATGATAATGGCATCTGAAGCTGAGGCGAGCAAGACATCGGACTCGATAATCTGCCCTACGGCTTTGTGAATTACATTCACCTGAACCGTTTCCTGCGACAATTTGATGAGTGAGTCACTTAAGGCTTCAATAGAGCCATCCACATCACCTTTTACGATGAGGTTGAGCTCCTTAAAGGTACCCAGAGCCAATCGGCGACCGATTTCATCTAAGCTAATGCGTTTAGAAGCTCTCGTATTTTGTTCGCGCACAATTTGGGCGCGTTTGGTTGCAATCGAGCGCGCTTCTTGTTCCGTTTCCGTCACTTTAAAGCGTTCACCCGCCTGTGGAGCCCCGCTGAGACCGAGTACCATGGCAGGTTGTGCGGGACCTACTGTTTGGACGCGCTCTCCCAGCTCATTGTACATGGCCTTAACTTTACCTGCGTGCTCTCCGGCAATGATCGGATCTCCTATTTTCAAGGTTCCTGTCAAAATGAGCACCTTGGTGGTATATCCACGTCCCTTGTCCAGGGAAGCTTCCAGGACAACCCCAACGGCTTCTCTATCCGGATTGGCTTGCAGTTCCAGAACGTCGGCCTCGAGAGTAATTTTTTCTACCAACTCGGGAATACCTTCCCCGGTGATTGCTGAAATGTCTTGCGACTGATATTTTCCGCCCCAATCCTCGACCAGATAATTCATCTGCGCCAATTCATTTTTGATTCGTTCCGGATCTGCTCCCGGCTTGTCAATTTTATTGATGGCAAACACCATGGGTACACCCGCTGCTTCAGCGTGCGAAATTGCCTCTTTGGTTTGTGGCATAATTCTATCGTCAGCCGCTATGATAATAATGGCGACATCGGTGACTTTAGCACCTCTGGCTCTCATGGCTGTAAAGGCTTCGTGACCCGGAGTATCCAGGAATGTTACTTTTTTGCCATCTTTAGAGGTCACCTCATAGGCGCCGATATGTTGAGTGATTCCCCCTGCTTCGCCGGAGGCTACATTTTCTGATCGAATGTAATCCAGGAGAGAGGTTTTACCGTGGTCAACGTGCCCCATTACGGTAATAATAGGCGAGCGTGGGATGAGGTTTTCTTCGTCATCTTCAAAGACATCCTCTTCTTCTGTTTGCTCTTCAGCAGATATGAATTCGACATCGTAGTCAAATTCGGCGGCAACGAGTTCTATAATTTCAGCATCCAAACGCTGATTGATGGAAACGATGACTCCGAGGTTCATACAGGCCGTGATAATATCCGTAGGACTGACGTCCATTAGGCTGGCAAGGTCAGAAACAGAGACAAATTCTGTCACTTCTAATTTCTTTTCCTCCTGCTGTTCTAACTGCTGCTGTTCCTGCACCTCTTGCTCGCGTTGTTTCTCGCGACTATCTTTTCTCGATTTGGATCTTTTTGATTTCTTCCCGCCCGAGATACGGGCCATAGTAGCCTTGATTTTCTCTTCGATCTCTTTCTGAGAGATTTCCTGCGGCTCGTCCCGACCTTTTCTTTTTCCTGCAGGTCCCCTTCGTTGCCCTTTGTTTTTAACATTGGGAACAACTTTTCTCCGGCGACGCTTTCTCTTTGTCGGACTCTCCTTTTTTTCTTCCTCTTTTTTCTTTTTCTTCTTCTCAAATTTCTTGAGATCAATTTTCCCCTGCACCTTCAGTCCTTTTAAAGTGGGCGCCTTGGTTTTGTGCACTTCACTTTTCGTGCTTCCGCTATCTTTCTCTTTGTCAGATGCAGCTTCACCCTCTTCTTTCGGCGGCGATTTGATGCCTTTGGGAGTTTTTATATCTGATTCCGTCTCCTCTGTTTTCTCTTCTTTTTTCTCTTCTTTTTCTTGCTCTTTTGGTTTGGCCTCTTCCTTTTTGGCTTTTTCCTCTTTTTTCTTTTTCTCCGCGGCATCATCATCTTTGGCTTTTTCTTTAGCCGCCTGCGCCTCTTCTTCTTTCTTTTTCTTTTCTTCGGCCGCTTTTTCCTTTTTGGCCGCCGCTTCTTTTTTCTGCTTGTCGAGATCTATCTTACCTACGACTCTTGGTCCAGTGACTTTTCTCCTCCCTTCTTCTTTCTCGCTTTCGTCGGCTGCGGACTCCTCTTTTTCCTTCTCAGAATCTTTTGCGGGCGCTTCTGCCTGCTTTTGTTTCTCCTCTGCTTCGGTGCTTTTCGGAGTCTCTTCTTTTTCGTCGGCTTCCTCTATCGGGGCTTCTTCCTTCTGATCTTTTTTCGAGGGTTTGACTTCGACCTCAGGCTTTTTTTCCTCCTCCTTGGGCTTGTAGCCCAAAGTGATCTGATCCGCTTGTTCTTTCACAGATATTGAACTCTCAAATTCTCGCAAGAGCTCAGCGTACATCTCATCACTCACCTTAGCCGTAGGTTTGTTATCAATATCAAACCCACTGTTATTCAAGTGGTCTACAATTGTAGCCACTCCAACATTCAATTCCTTTGCTATTTTTACTAAGCGTTTCGCCATTCGTTTTGTTTCTCCTCTTTCTATTTCCTATTTCCAGGTATCTATATTATAACCATGTATAATTTGGGCTGCGAAGATAGGGATTATAGTTCGTCTTCTTCAAATTCATTGATCAAGACTTGTAGAACAGCATCTATTGTTTCTACCTCTAAATCCGTTCTTCTTTGCAATTCCTCGCGAGTCAGGTTCAATACAGATCTTGCGGTGTCACATCCGATGTCTTTGAGCTGCTCTATGACCCAATCTTCGATCTCATCGGAAAACTCTTCCAAATCTATATCTTCCACTTCTTCCATCACATCATCTCTCAATACGTCAATTTCGTATCCGGTCAGCGATCCTGCGAGCTTGATATTTGATCCTCCCTTTCCAATCGCCAGAGAGACTTGATCTTGCTCTAAATATACCTTAGCTGTCTTCGTCTCTTCATTGAGATCAATCCGAGACACTTTAGCTGGAGTAAGCGATCTCTGAAGAAAGAGTATATTGTTGTTCGTGAAGTTGACAATATCGATATTCTCATTGCGCAACTCTCTCACGATGCCATGGATTCTGGATCCTTTCATTCCCACACAAGCACCTACGGGGTCGATTCGATCGTCGTAAGACTCTACCGCCACTTTGGCTCGCTCTCCGGGAATCCGAACAATTTTTTTGATGGTAATTAAGCCATCTTCAATTTCGGGTACTTCTTGTTCCATTAAGCGTTCCAGGAATACTGGTGATGTACGACTAACAATCACCGTTGGATTATTGTTCCTCATTTCCACATCGGTAATGACTCCTCTCACCATATCTCCTTTGCGGAAAAAGTCGCCGCGGATAGTTTCTCTTCGCGGCATGACGAGTTCGTTGTCGGTCGCGTCGTCTAGAATGAGAATCTCGTGCTTCAAAATTTGATGCACTTCTCCCAGAATCATATCTCCAACGCGATTGGAGTACATTTTATAGATTTCGTCTTTCTCGAGTTCCATGATTCGAGCAATGAGCGTCTGCCGAGCGGCCATGATAGCGCGGCGACCAAAATCCACCAGGGATAAGGCCTCGTAACACTCTTCACCCACTTCGTAGTCATCTTCTATCGATCGTGCTTCACTGATGGAGATTTGACTGTTTTGGTCCGTGACCTCACCATCCGGAACGATCTCGCGTACGCGCCACATTTCCAAATCACCCTTGGAGGTGTTAACTATGATGTCGAAATTCTCATCCGACCCATACTTTTTCTTTATTAATGTGCGAAATACATCCTCCAGGACTTTTACCATCGTGGGGCGATCTATGTTCTTACCCGCTTTAAATTCATCAAATGTTTCGACCAAATTCATATATGCAGTTTTTATATCGTTATATCGAGAGCTTTACTTTTGCTTTTTCAATTGCTGAAAAGTCAACCTCACTTTCTATTTTCTTTCTGATTTTTTTCTTTCCTTCCTTTTCGACGATGCGGCGTTCCAGTACAATGCTTTTCGTTAAGACATCTAAGAGTCTTCCTTCCAGTTTTTCGCCATCTGTCAACTTGATTTCCAGTTTGCGTCCCACGTGCTTGCCGTATTGCCGCAAGAGTTTCAGCGGACGTCGGGCACCGGGGGAGGATACTTCCAGAATGTAGTTTTCCTTTACTAGTGGAGACTCATCTAAATCCTCTTCCAGATAGCGGCTAATTTGGCGGCAAGTAGAGAAATCAACGCCCGTGTCGCAATCGATATATACCTCTATTTTTCGACCTTTCTGCACTTCTTTTACCTCTACGCAAAAGCAGCTATCAAATTCAGGTTCTCGAAATTTCTCTTCTAGCTTTTGCTCTATGTATTCTGCTGCCGTCATAACTGTGCTACATAAAAAAAAGGGAACTCAACCGCTCCCTTCTCCCATAATTCACCACAAAGATACGTATTTTATATAGAGATTGCAAGGAGCATCCTATTTGCTGCAGTTCTTTTTTCATTTTGAAGTTCTGACGGAAATGTTTTCCCGTACTCGGTGAGCTGCACAGAGGTAGGTAATCTGTGAAATTGCACTCAAGTACTTTCCCTTTGTTCTGCAATAATTCTGGACTTTCTTTTTCAGCTGAGTGCATTGTAATATCTTTGCCGTGCTTATATTGATCCGGCCGTTGATTTCTCGAAAAGAAACCCCGGGCATGAGAGAATACCATATATGATTCAGAGTTCAGATGTATTGAAAAATCACTTCAACGTATTGTCGGATCTCCTGCCGGATACGCCTCGGGCAGCTTTCGTGTTGGGCACGGGATTGTCTGCTTTGAAAGATGAGCTGGAGCGCCCCCTGCGCATCCCATATACCGATCTGCCGGGCATGCCCCTTGCGACGGCGCCATCTCATGGCAATGCCTTTTACTTCGGCTATTTAGAAGGACAGCCCGTTTTGATGATGTCGGGCCGGTTTCACTACTACGAGGGCTACAGTATGCAAGAAGTCACTTTTCCCATTCGACTATTGTGCATGTTTCCCATAGAGTTTTTGTGGCTGTCCAATGCAGCAGGAAGTGTGAATCCGGAAATGAAGGCGGGTGATATCGTGATGATACGCGATCATATCAATATGATGAACGAACATCCGCTGCGCGGTCCAAACGACGATGAGCTTGGTCCTCGCTTTCCGGACATGTTGAACACCTACGATGTCACATGGAATGATCAAGTGTGTCGGGTTGCAGAGAAAGCTGGACTGAGGTCGCACCAGGGAGTCTATTGGGCCTGGTCGGGACCGTCTCTTGAGACGCCGGCGGAATATCAGATGATTCACCGACTGGGAGCCGATGTCGTGGGGATGTCCACGGTACCCGAAGTGATCGTCGCCAAACATATGGGCCGGAAAGTGGTTGTAAGTTCTGTAGTCTCTAATGTATGTTACCCCCTGGAAGCGATTCGG
The DNA here is from genome assembly GCA_041685645.1 of Saprospiraceae bacterium. Classification (GTDB taxonomy): domain Bacteria; phylum Bacteroidota; class Bacteroidia; order Chitinophagales; family Saprospiraceae; genus JAWLFI01. The sequence goes on from JAWLFI010000049.1 coordinate 8,221, forward strand.
GAGACCACCGCTGAGGATGTAATTCAAATGGTAGAATCTGTTGCTCCCACGCTGCGCACAGTGGTTCGGCAAATGACGGCGCTTTGGTTGACAAGCGGGGACTAAATATAGAAGTGTAAAAAATAATGACGAAGAAGAAGCAAACGTATATCCATATTCTCGACGCCAATGAGAACAATCTCAAGCACGTAGATGCGGATATCCCCCATTATAAAATGACCACTCTCACGGGCGTGAGTGGAAGTGGAAAGTCCTCTCTTGCGTTTAACACGCTTTACGCCGAGGGACAGCGCCGCTATATGGAGACCTTCTCGGCTTATGCGCGTCAATTTATCGGCGAAATGGAACGCCCGGATGTGGAAAAAATAACGGGTCTCAGCCCTGTCATTTCCATTGAGCAAAAAACAACGGGGAGTAATCCGCGCTCCACAGTGGGGACGATTACGGAAATTTATGACTTTCTGAGATTGCTGTATGCCCGGGCGGCCAAAGCCTACTCCTTCAGCACGGGAAAAGAAATGGTGCAGTACACCGAAAAGCAAGTACTGGAAGAGGTAATGAGTCGCTTCGAGGGGGAGAAAATCGCTATTTTAGCGCCACTGGTGCGCGCTAGAAAAGGACATTATCGAGAGCTTTTTCAGCAAATCAAGAAGCAGGGCTATACCAAAGTGCGCATCAATGGAGAGATTCAGGATATCGTGCCGGATATGGCAGTGAGCCGATATAAAACGCACGATATTGAAGCGGTCATAGATCGGGTGTATGTAGAAGAGGAGAAACAAAGACGCATTAGCCGCTCCCTGGAATTGGGGTTCAAACTCGGCCAGGATATGGTGTTTATTATGAATTGGGATTCGGGAGATGTCATGCCCTTTTCCAAACAACTCATGGATGCCGATTCCGGTCTTTCTTATGAAAGTCCATCACCTAACACATTTTCTTTTAACTCTCCTTATGGAAGTTGCCCGAATTGCAAGGGCCTGGGCGTCCTGCCGGATGTGGACTACGAAAAAGTCATTCCCAATACAGATAAATCGATCAATCAAGTGGGTATAGCCCCATTTGGAGAGGTGAGAAAGAATCAAACCTTTGAGCAACTTCGAAAAATTGCGAAACATTACAAGTTTAGTTTTGCTACACCAATAAAAGATATCCCGGAAGAAGCGCTGGAAACCATTTTGCGGGGAAGTGACACCCTATTACTCACTCGATCCAAGAAATATGGGAGTGATTACAGCATGGATATCGCTCAGGATGGCATCATTCAAATTTTGCGCGACACCTATGAAACGACGGAATCCGAGCACTTGCGCTCCTGGGCAGAGAATTTTATGACACTGCAAAACTGCCCGGATTGCCGCGGGTATCGATTGAAAAAAGAATCACTGCAATTCAAGTTGAACGATCATCACATCGGCCAATTGGCCAATATGGATTTGGACGAACTCTACCGCTGGCTGGCCGAATTGCCAAAACACCTGACGGATCGCCAACTCAAAATCGGTAATGATCTGCTGAAAGAAATTCAAGTGCGCTTGCACTTTATGCTCCAGGTGGGGCTGGATTATCTCGCTCTGGATCGACCGTCACGAACCCTCTCCGGAGGGGAGGCTCAACGCACCCGACTCGCCACTCAGATTGGTAGCCAATTGACCGGTATTACCTATATCCTGGACGAGCCGAGTATTGGATTGCATCAGAGAGATAACCACCGACTCATTGAAGCGCTGAAGGATTTGGCTCGAATGGGTAATACTGTTGTGGTCGTAGAACACGACAAGGATATCATGTTAGCCTCGGATTATATTATTGATCTGGGGCCGGGCGCTGGAAAAAATGGAGGTGAAATCGTCGCTGAAGGCCCTCCGGAGTCTTTTATTCAACAAAATGCCCTGACCCCTCAATACTTGAGAGGAGAAAAGAAAATAGAACTGCCGGAATCTCGAAGGAGTGGCACCGGACAATCGCTGAAACTCTTCGGCGCGCAGGGACATAACCTAAAAAATGTCGATTTGGAGATTCCGCTAGGCTGCCTCATCGTTGTCACCGGCGTGAGCGGTAGCGGGAAGTCTTCGCTCATCAACGAAACCCTGTATCCCATCCTTCGCAGACATTTCTATAACTCGACGCAAAATCCTCTGGCCTACAAAAAGATCGAGGGAATAGAACATGTCGATAAAGTGATAGAAGTCGATCAGTCTCCCATTGGCAGAACGCCGCGATCCAACCCCGCTACCTACACAAAGGTATTTACAGATATTAGGAAGCTGTTTTCAGAAGTCCCGGAAGCAAAAATTCGAGGGTACAAACCGGGACGGTTCAGTTTTAATGTGAAAGGAGGCCGTTGCGAGGTCTGCAAAGGTGGCGGAAAGCGACTCATAGAAATGAATTTCCTGCCCGATGTGTATGTCGATTGCGAAGAATGCATGGGGCGCAGATACAACCGGGAAACCCTGGAGGTGATTTACAAGGGCAAAACGATTTACGATGTGTTGGAAATGTCGGTGGATGAAGCTGTCGAGTTTTTTGAACCCATGCCAAAAATTTATCGCAAGCTCAAAACCATACAGGATGTCGGCCTGGGCTATATCACTCTGGGACAGTCGGCACCCACCTTGTCGGGGGGAGAAGCGCAACGCGTAAAACTCGCCGAGGAATTATCGAAAAGAGATACGGGCAATACCTTGTACATTCTCGATGAACCCTCGACCGGACTTCACTTTGAAGATATACAATACCTGCTGAAAGTGGTGCAAAAATTAGTGGATAAAGGAAATACTGTGATTATTATAGAGCACAATATGGATATCGTAAAAGTGGCTGATTACATTGTCGATGTAGGCCCGGAAGGTGGACGCAAAGGAGGTAAAATTCAGTTTTCAGGTAGCCCGGAGGATCTTATTGAGGTAAAGGGAAATTCCACGGCGCGGTTTTTACAGTCCGAGCTGTCTAAAAAGTCTGTGGCCGGAGCTTAGTCGGAGTCCTTGGGGTGGTTTCTTGTCGTCCCTCAATAGGTAGTGTCAACTCCGGCAGCTATTTTCCATAATTCATTTGTACAGCTCACTCAGCAAGTAGAATTCCGACTTATTTTGTACATATATAGCAATAGAAGAGACAAAAAGTGGGTTGTTTCTCTGTTACTCATCGAAAACTCCTTAGAGATTGCTTAATTTTGTGCGCTCAACACGCCAGAACCGATATGAAAGAAATGCCAAAGAATATATTTTTCCTTTTGAGCAGCCTGAGTTTCTGCTTGCTGATTAGTACTATTGGGGCGCCCCTGAGCGCACAAGACGAGAATCGGGGCTGGGAAGTAGGCGGCCGCCTGGGGCCCTCTTTCTATTTTGGCGACCTCAATACGGATTTTGATATGTCAAAGCCCGGTTTAATGCTTGGATTGGGTACCCGCTACAATCTCAACAATCGCATAGCTCTCGGTTTTATGTTGAATGGCGCACGGGTCTATTATCGCGATGACTACACGACCAATTTATTCCAGCAGGCGCGCAATTTGAGTTTTCGTACAGATATTTATGAATTCGCCTCCCGGGTCGAGTTCAATTTTATGGAATACATCCATGGCGATATTGACCACGGCACCACACCGTATTTACACGCAGGCCTATCTGCATTTTACTATCGCCCCACAGCCGAGCTCGATGGTGAGCGCTATAGTCTTCGTAGTCTGGGAACGGAGGGGCAGCCGCCTGGCGAAGAGTACTTTTACATCTCTATGGGACTCACTTACGGCGCCGGATTGAAAGTGGACTTCAATTATCGATGGAGCATTCAGATCGATCTCAGTGCGCGGGTACTATTTACCGATTATATTGACGACGTGAGTGGCACCTATGCCGGCGATCAGGAGATTCGCTCTCTGCGAGGCGCCAATGCCGATATCGCCGTAGCTTTGGCGGATCGCAGCAGCCCCGATGGACAATTTCCGGAAATTGGGCAGCCCGGACGGCAGCGCGGCAATGGAAAAAATAACGATGCCTTTGCGTTTTTGTCCGTGGGGATTTATCGCTATTTTGGGTACTTGCGATGTCCTAAAATATCACCACTATATTAGACGATTATGATTCAACAGTTGAATTTTCAGCTGACGGCAAAGGAGCGGGGATTTCACCTGATTACTGATGAGGTAGTCAGCCATTTGCCCGAACTTCCGCAGTCCGGTTTGTTGCAGTTATTTATCCGACATACCTCGGCGGGCCTGAGCATCAATGAGAATGCAGATCCCGACGTTCTTCACGACTTCGAGCTTTTTTTCAATCGCATCGCGCCGGAACATCTTCCCGGTTTGCGCCATACTTTGGAGGGCCCGGATGATATGCCGGCTCACATCAAAGCCGCCTTGTTGGGGCATTCGGTGAGCATTCCAATTTCGGATCACGAGTTGTCCATGGGCCGCTGGCAGGGCATTTTTTTAGGGGAATTTAGAAGGGAACCCCGGCTGCGCGAGTTGCAAGCTACGATTATAGGCGAGTAGTCCGGTCATTTGGGCGTCCCGGTCCCAACAACTTGGGACCGGCCGCTACGCGCCATTACTCGCTCACTACCTCCGCTTCCGCCCCCAAAGGTGGCTCCAGCGGGCTCGCTCGGTCCTTGGCTTCGCCGCGGACACTCCGGGCGCAAGGCCCGGAGACCATTTGCATCGCTGACGCAATGTAAGAGCTATAAGCGGCACAAGAGAGAGCGCGCGTGAGGTGCCCAAAGGGCGCACCGCCGCAGGTGGTGCGGTGCGAAGTAGAGACGCGATAATTCGCGTCTCTCGAGCACGGAGCGAACAGCGAACCCCGGAGGGGACCGACCCCGTGGCCGCGGTAGCGGACAAGGGGGCACGCCCAAAAAAATAATACCCTATGAGGTCAATGACTATGGTCAAAAACTATATTTTCGCAGTGTTGTTACTTTAAAAATACAAGAAATGACGAATTGGTTTAATTTACGCGTGAAAGCTACGCGGCAGGAAACGGACTTGGCAAAGACGATTGAATTGGAGGTGCCGGAAGAAGCGGCGGCTCAATTTGATTTTCAACCGGGACAGTTTCTCAATGTACGGCTTCAGATGAAGGGCGAGGAGGAAGAGCGTTCGTATAGTTTGTCCTCGCCGACGCTGGATGAGGGGCTGTGTATTACGGTGAAGAAAATGGAAGGGGGGAGAGTTTCTCCGGTGATGGTGGAAGACCTGAAAATGGGCGATGAATTGGTCTGCGCCCCGCCGGAAGGGCGATTTACGGTAGCTCCAAAACCGGACGAGCGACGGGTCCATTACTTTATGGCTGCGGGCAGTGGTATTACTCCTATTTTTGGTTTGATCCGATATTTGCTAGAAGCGGAACCCAAGAGCCAAATTCACCTTCTGTATGGCAATCGCAATGAGGATGATGTTATATTTAAGGACCAATTGGAGGAGCTGGCCGAGACCTATCAGGGACAATTGTACATCAAACACGTTTTTTCTCGCATTCCTCGCCCAAAGTGGAATATCTTCAAAATTGACGATTCTCAGCCGTGGCACGGTCGCATCGATCAGAAAAAGGTGGCGAAATGGCTGAAGCGCAATCAGCACAGGGGCTTCGAAGCACATTATTATGTCTGCGGACCCGGCGATATGAATCAGGAGCTCTACGACTATTTGAAACACAGTGGCATTCCCTCGAAGCACATTCACGTGGAGTCTTTCATGACGGCAGAAGATCGCGCTGAAAGCGGTACATCGGAATCGAGCTGGCAATTGTCTGCGATATTGGATGGACAAGAATACGAATTTGATGTGGTGGGGGATAAGCCGATCTTAGAGGTCTTGTTGGATGAGGGTGTGGATGCGCCGCATTCCTGCACGAGTGGAGCCTGTGCGACTTGCATGGCCATGGTGCTGGACGGCGAGGTGGAGATGGATGTGGATTTTGCTTTGTCGGATGAAGAAAAGGAAGAAGGATATGTGCTGACCTGTCAGGGCCGGGCCAAGAGCAAAAAGGTGTCGGTGAATTACGATTTGTAAGGCGGTATTCCAATGCCCAATTGGTATAATAAAAGTGCCTGTTCCTCTTACTTCTTTAGTAGGGCTGAAGACATATGGCTGATCTTTTGTATATTAGTGATTCACAGGAATCAAAATACTATGAAATCAATTATCTTCAGTCTGTGTTCTGCATTGCTTTTTTTCTCACCTGCGGACCTTTCCGGGCAGTATCAATTTGAATTGATGAAAATGTCGGAGGGCATACACTCCGGGGTGTGGTTCGATGTGTCGGCGCAGGATGAAAAAGATGTGGAAGACGTGTGGAAGGACTACATGGATGAGCGATCCCTGGATATAAAACGCAATCGCCGGCCTCGAGAGCATCGCGCTTTGGATTTAAAGGGTTCTGAAGTGTCGGCACTGTTTGGAATGGACATGTTTATGCAAACCGAGGAAGTCGATACGGCGATACGCGTAAAAATATGGCTGCGGCAGGGAGAGGACTTTCCCGATTTTTGGGGTGAGGAAGATGCCCAATCGGAATTGACGGGATTATTAGATGGTTTTCGTTTGGAATTCAAGGAGTTTTTGGCTCAACAGATCCTGGATGAAGAGCAAGATGTGCTGTCGAATATGGAAAGGGACTTGTCTCAGCTTGAGAAGATGAAGGGGAGATACGAGCATCGTATAGAGAAGGCGAGGGAATCCATTGAGGAAAACGAGCAGAGCATTGAGGAGAATAAAGAAGAGCAATCCAGACTTCAAAAGGAATTGGAGCAGCAAAGGAAAAAGTTAGAGGAACTGAAAGAGAAGAGAGATCAGTTAAAATCAGCCGGCGATTCACAGGAGTAATACAAAAATATTCACTGATTCCCAAGTTCTTTCCGGGCGGCAAAAATATGTTAAGTACATATTAACAGTTTTTGGGGTCTTCTGAAACGGCTGGCACAGGGAGACCAGCGAAGACATATATCGTATTTAAATATAAATAATATTACTAATATAATGCGGGAACTTGCACCCTCTGGTGCTTTTTCTGTGATGCTTCGCAAGTCATACTTATATATCGTGTAATTTTACATATATAAATCATAATAATAAATATGCTTTGGGGAACTGATTGTCCCTTATTC
>JAWLFI010000050.1:0-15302 GCA_041685645.1 Saprospiraceae bacterium
AGAAGTTATTATATTTGGTTTTCATGGCTCTCAGGACTGTGGAAATTAGAGATTATCTAAAAACACACAAAGCAAATTATTCCGTTCTTAATTTTTCTTGGAGTCCTGATCATTGGAAAATGGTAAACCTAGCTAAGTGAAAATAATTTTTGACGCAATATCTAGCCTTGTTAAGTTTTCCTTTGGGGGAAGCGGATTTTTGGAAAGAGTTAAGGATGATTGTGTTTGCTTTAATTTTGAATACCCAAATGTATTGAAATACTCCAAACTTCGCTATCAAATTCAAGCTGTAAAATAGTCGGATTATATTATGGAAAGAATATGCTTTTACAATAGTAATAAAGCCTGGGGCGGCGGAGAAAAATGGCACTTTGAAGTTGGTTTACGCCTTCACAACAGAGGTCACCACGTTATTTTTTTTACCAATAATGAAAGCGTTTTAAAAGAAAAGTTGGAGAATACCTCAATACCGGTGTATTCTGTAAAAACTTCTAATCTGAGTTTTCTCAATATTTTGAAAAGTAACAAGGTCAAACACATCCTGAAAAAAGAAAACATCAACAGCATAATCCTGAACCTTTCTTCCGATGTGAAACTGGCGGGTATGGCCGCCCGGAATGCCGGTGTAAAAAATATCATATATCGCAGGGGACTTGCCAAACCCATAAAAAGCACTTTTTTGAATCGGTATCTTTTCAATAAGGTGATTACGCACGTGATTTGCAATTCTCGTGAAACCAGGAGAACCATATTTCAAAATAACCCCGATATGGTGCCGGCTGAGAAGGTATCAATAATTTACAATGGTATAGATACAAGTAAAATGAAGGAGGATACCCCTGAAATGTTTACAAAGACGGATAAAGAAACCATTCACATTGGAAATTTAGGTCGGATGGTAGGGCAAAAAGGCCAGCGGCATCTCATAGAAATGGCTGCCATGATGGATAAAGAAGGGATGAATTTTCACATGTTTATCGGTGGGATTGGCCCTATGGAGAGAGAACTTAAAAATTACGCTGTCCAACTCAAAGTATCTGACAAAGTAACTTTTCCAGGTTTTATTTCTGATGTAAACAGCTTTATGCAAGGTCTGGACATATTTGTATTGCCCTCTTATTGGGAGGGGTTTGGGTATGTACTTGTTGAAGCTATGGTGAATGCGTTGCCAGTGGTGGCCTTTGACATAACGAGCAACCCTGAAATTATTGAAGATCTACAAACGGGATTTCTATGCAAAGCCGGTGATACAAATGAACTTATGAAAAAAACGAATCTGTTGATACATAAGCCTGAGTTGCGAAATGCAATGGGAAAAGCGGGGAAAGAAAGAGTTTTGTCTTTATTTACGATTGAGAAAACAGTGGATGAAACCGAAAATTTGTTAGCTACACTGTAGTTTGCCCGAAAGGCTAGTGTCATTACCACTAAATAGGTATAGAAAAGTCGCAGCAGATTTTTGTTCGGGTCAAGTGTCATTACCACTAAATAGGTATAGAAAAGTCGCAGCAGATTTTTGTTCGGATCAAGGCGCGAGGAAGGAGCATAGCACTAGCTATGTGACTGAAGAGCAACGCAGATATGAGCAAAAAGATCAAGACTTGGTCTGTAACGGATTTAGTGGTAATGGCACTCGGCGCGAGGAAGGAGCCTAGCCCAAGCTACGCGACTGAGAAGCAACGCAGATATGAGCAAAAAGATCAAGACTTGGTCTGTAACGAATTTAGTGGTAATGACACTAGAGCGCATCAACAGATAGGATAGGATGCCTCCAACCTTAGTTGCTCTCCGGAATTAGTTCATTTTTTCTCCTTGCCAAATGCGCCATATTTTTACTTGTCTCAAAAATACAGAGCCGGCAGAAATCACGCTGATAATATATCCAACTCTACCATCTAGGATCCCCGCTTTCAGGAAATACGATTTGAAGAACGCATGCGCAGGTTTGTAAAACATGGATGCTAGCGAAGCCTTTTTGCCTTTATCGACCTTATCCAGTGCTTTCCAGGTCGAATACCGGTTTACCTTTTTGAGTACATCGTCAAAATTTCGATAGGTATTGTGATGAATTGGCGAGGATAAGCGCCCAATGCGTCCGGAGGTTTTGATCTTTGCATGCACCCGTTTGTCTTCATATCGGCAATTATCGCGATGAAACAATCGGATGACCTGATCATTTTGCCAGCCCGAATACTTTACCCTTTTGTCCATGTAATAGTTAATCCTTGGAATCCGATAAGCCGCCATATCCATATTGCCCCCACTCAAGAGTTGTTGAATCTCGTTTTGCAAGTCGCTGTTAATCCATTCATCCGCGTCCAGCAGCAAGATCCATTCGTGATGGGCTAATGGGATGCTTCGGTTTTTTTGGGATGCCGAGTACCGGTATTCCTGTTGTATTACTCGAGCGCCTTTATCGCGGGCTAACTGGACCGTTTGATCAGTAGAAAAACTGTCGACTACTAAAATATCATCTGCAAAGGCCACCGCGTCCAAAGCTCTGCCGATGCGATCTTCTTCATTCTTCGCCGGAATAATCACAGAAAGGGGGACTCTTTCCTCATTCATAAGACAGAGGTTTATGGCATAATGACAGATAAATTCGAAGAGATAAATCCTTCTTTTTGGTCCGGAGTCATGAGTTGCAAGATCCGATCGCGTTCACTGTAGTATTCGGGTAATTCTTCCTCTGACATGGGTTCGGGCGGAGGTAGATTTTCTCGAAGATGATCCACTTGGCTGCCATTTTTCCAGAACCTAAAACACACGTGAGGGCCCGTCGCCAAACCCGTGGATCCCACGTAGCCAATCGTCTGCCCCTGACTCACCCGGGTTCCCGGCGAAATGCCTTTTGCGTATCGCGTCATGTGTAAATATTGTGTTTCGTAAGTTTTGTCGTGCCGGATTTTGACATAAACCCCATTGCCACGCGTGTAGGACGCCTTAGTCACCGTGCCATCCGCCACCGCTCGAATCGGCGTACCTCTCGGCGCTGCGTAATCCGTTCCTAAATGCGGTTTTACTCTTTTTTGAATGGGATGAAATCGGCGGGGGTTATATCGACTCGATATGCGGGAATAGGACACGGGCGATTTCAAAAAAGCTTTTTTCATTGGCCGTCCTTCCGGATCGAAGTAGCCCCGGTAATTTTCCGATTCATACCAGATCGATCGATGTGATTGCCCACCCGATTCGAAATAGGCACCCAGCAAGCGGCCTACGCCCAATTTTTGCCCTTCTGACCATTGTTCCTCATAGAGCAAATAAAAGGAATCCTGTGGTTGGATATAATAAAAATCTACTGACCAGGCCAATGCATCTTCCATTTTGGCAATGAGTGGGGTAGGGGCCCCCAGGTCTTTAAGTGACAACCAGAGTGAACTCTCGATTCGTCCACCCACTTGTTTCAATTTTGTCTGAATGATACGGTCATTGCGATTGACTTCCAGGCACTGTAAGTCGTATTCCAGATAACTATATGGAGACAATTCATAGATCAAGAGATCTGGTCGTGAACAACTGTCAGTATATAGTAGGCAGTAATCTTTTCCCGCTCGGATCCGGCGAGGATCAAACACGCTGTCAGTCCGCTCTACCAACTCGTGAATTTCCGAATAGGTCAGTTTGGCGTCTAATAAAATTTCAGCGAAAAACTCATTCGCTGAAATGGTCTTTTGGTCTATGTGAAAACTATCCGGGTGATACCCAAATATTGGCGTTATTGGATCCGACTGGGTGACTTTAGCTTTTGATGTCGATGAAAGGGGCTGGCCACAACTCCATAAAATGGACAATACACCTGCACACAGAACTAAGCAAATCCCTTGTAGGGTCTTTGGGTACGTCATAGTTTATATATTCAAGGATGAATGTACGTATTTATGAACAGTAACGCAAGAGAAGTTGGTTTTGGTTGATCTCGTCTTCATCGTTTTTATGTTAACATCCGAATACCTGCGAATGTGCTTATCGAATATGTTCAGTAATTTAACAGGAATACTGTGATGCAAGCATACTTGCTGGCGTCTTTTCCACCTCCTCAAAATAAGGGTCGTGGTTGAAAAAATTGCCCAATTTTGACAAATTATTGATTCTTTCTTTCAACTGTGGTCTTAAACAGGTGTTAGGAACTTATTTAACCTATAATCGAAATCCAATATTATGGCATTACAACTCGGAAATACAGCACCGGACTTCAACGCAATCACCACCGAAGGTGAAATCAATTTTCACGATTATCTCGGTGATGCCTGGGGCGTTTTGTTTTCCCACCCCGCAGATTACACACCGGTATGCACTACAGAATTGGGCCGCGTGGCTCAGCTCAAAGACGAATTTGATAAGCGAAATGTAAAGGTTCTTGCCTTGAGCGTGGATCCTCTGAAAGAACATAAAGCCTGGATCAATGATATCAATGAGACCCAGAACACGACTATGAATTACCCCATCATTGCTGATGACGGGAAAATTGCTGAATTGTACGGGATGTTGCATCCGGATGCAGCGGACAAAGTGCCTGTACGTTCCGTTTTTGTTGTTGGACCCGACAAAAAAGTAAAGTTGACAATCACTTATCCACCCTCCACGGGAAGAAACTTCGATGAAATATTGAGAGTCATCGACTCCCTCCAATTGACAGCGAATTATAGCGTGGCCACGCCGGCTGATTGGAAACATGGCGAAGATGTAGTGATTTCACCCAGCGTAAGTGATGCAGAAGCGGATAAGAAATTCCCCAAAGGATATCGCAAAGTCAAAGATTATTTGAGATATACACCCGATCCTTCTAAAAAATAGCCAGTTGATTTCTGAACACATTTGAGCCCGACGTCAGTGATGGTGTCGGGCCTTTTTTATCTATGAAAATAAACGAACTGAAAGATAATAGGTAGCTAACCGCTGTTTTATCCCATTCAGGAATCTTTATTCTTTACTTTTTGATTCTATTGCTTACTCCTTCTTTTTTCTACACCTCAAAAATGACTTAAATAGTGTCGTGTCGTTTCTGAGCATGACTCTCATATAGTCCACAGCGGGTTGCGATAAATAGCGGGCCAGGGGCGGCTCAATAGTATTCCAATCTGAATTCGGATATTGATTCAGGGCCCCTTCAATTTGAGCATTCACGCGGCGGATAATGCTATCGCCGAGTGTCTGGCTATTCCTCTCGAGGTATTCGGCTCGCATCACTTCATGTAATCGTTCTTTGCTGAGTCGATACGGGAGATCTATAGCGCTGAAATGGAGGTTTTGTAAGGTCTGAGATTGGAGTCGGGCTTCTATATACAAGGGGAGGTGCTGAATAGAGGTGATCGTCGAAAGAATTGAACGCAGCTCTCCACTTTCTCGCGTTTTACCCACGACTAAAGAGTCTATATTAAATTGCGACCTCAGATAGGCGGATTTGTCATTTCGAATCTGCACAAAAGCGATATTCCAATCGCGAAACTTCGACCTCCAGGTAGAATCCTTCAGCAGCTCCAGGTACATGTCGAGAAGGCTCAACATTCCCGAGTTTTCATAATATCCACCATCTACATAATGCCCCTTGCCCGGGATTTTCGCTGCCGGGCTCAAGATGGGAAAACGGTGAGTAGCAGAAATCGCCTCCGAATAGGTGAGGGTGCGATTTTTCGGTAATTCACAGAGATTATCCGCATTGGGAAAAGAGGATGAAAAATCATCCAGAGTTACAGAGCACGCAATGCCCCTACGCTGATGGGTGCCGGCAGAATTGCCAATTTGGATGGGATAATATTGCTTTTGAAACAGTTCGGCCCAATAATTTTGATAGCCCATTTCCAGCATCTCGGGGTCCCCCATCAGATAGGCATATTGTTTCATGGCCTCTCCGGCTCGATCGGGCTGTCGGAAAGTTTTAAGTGGAATTAGTTCGCGCAGAAAATCATATCCCAATAGCCACGCCAGGTCTCGGGAAAGCATATTCGCTCGCGAAATATTATTAATGATTTCCTTCTTTTTTGCCCTGGGCAAGGACTGTTTTACTAGTGCAGCGTGAAAATGCTGACCCAAAGCTCCACCGGAAACCCCAGACATCGCCACGGTTTGATCCAAAATGTTTTGGCCTTGAAAATGAGACAAACTATCCAAGACCATCAGATTCCAGGCATTCGCTTTCAGTCCTCCACCATAGCTCGCTATGAAATACAAAGTGCTATCAGCCGGTGCCAGCGTATCTATGTGGTGATAGAAGGATTCTTTAAATTCACTTAAATTCAGGCGCTGGCCCATTTCCGTTCCCCGGAGTACATGCAAGTCATTGCCCAGTTGTCCGGAAAAAAGATGAAGAAGAAACAACACCGGCAAAACTGTTGGCATGACATAGAGAAAAATCAATCGCGTGATGCGACGGCGAGGATGAAAGGGATTGGAGATGTAATAGAACCGATGCTTTAAAATGACCACGAATATGCCGTAGAGTAGATGCAAAAAAGCCAATAAAATCACCAACGGGTGGAAAATCAACAGAAATTGACTGAATATGACGATACCCAGGGCTAATAGTCCCAATATTGAATTAAACACGATATAGTTTTTATCTTGCCCCATTAGAGAAATGGGCCACAAATACTTTCTGTCTTTCAGTTCTGAACGGAAATTCTTAAAAACACAATACAGCAAACCCAGACATAACCAATGCAGTGTAAAGAGATAAAAGGTGTAAGCATTCCAACCCTGTTCAGTCCATCCCGATACCACAAGTGCACCTACAGCTGTCAGCGTAGTCATCCAAAACAGAATAAAAACAGAGCGATTCATCATTCTATACGAACCGGGTAAGGCGATGATGCGCCACTTGTGATAATACATCAGAGAGTGCACGGTAACCAAGACGAAAAATAATATCGCACTCACCCAGAAATTGGGGAATTCAAAATAAATATAAGCTTTGACCGCATGATTGAGAATGATGCTTAGGCACAAAATAAAAAGCAGGCCCAACACTCCACGAAAATAATTTACCTGACGAAATAAAAAGGTGTTCGACCGCTTTTCATTTACCTCCATAAAAGTGATCCAGCCCAGACCACCCCAGATTTCCTCCATATCCCAGCGCACCGGTTGGTCCTCCTCTTCATACGTCCGATAGACCGAATGATCCCGCCGCCACATCATCAGATAGATGGGGTAGTGGCCAATCACCAGCAGCAGAGCCAGTATTAGTAGCATGAACAATAAAAGATTCCCGGGAGAGTCTAAAAGCGACACCAGAAGGGCACTGCCTTGTTCCATTTGCGTCAGCAGCAGCGCGATCAGCCCGATAATTAAAAGGGAAATCCATCCCGTCGCTACCGTCACTTTCAGGATACGCAGCAGATTATTCAGGATTTTGAGCAGAGATTCCGCCATAGCACGAATAAGATTGAGTGAGCAATAACCATTGCTTTAGTAAGATAGTCACATTTTATAGATCCCAAAATTATAGCGCTTCTGATGTTTTTAATTTTTCTATATTTTTTGGGCGTCCCGACCCCAAAAAGTTGGGGTCGGCGCTACGCTTCACTGCTCTCCGCCAGTTGGCGGATCGGCCGCTGGTCTCGTCCTGGAGAACGAGACCGCGTCTGCCCTTCGGGCACAGTTGCGCATCGCTGACGCGGGGCTCGCGACATTTTCAAGGGAAGTGTTTTCGGATGTTGCTGTGCTGTGTTTTCGGATTGCGCTTCTTGGAGTGGGTCAGTAGATTTATTTTCATTCGACAGAAAAATGGGAAGGAATACATTTCACCTCCAAAAAAAGCAGGATAATAGAAAATGGAGTCTACTGCGAGAACCTTTTGGTCATGAGAATGAGAAACAAACAAGATCGAGGTATAGGCTGACTCAGGGATGTTTTAGGGTTGATGCCGACGGGCAATATCTAAGCAATTGGGCTGCGAAGCGGATGGATGGCCTATTAAGTATAGCCATTGCTGTTTTTAGGAAAGATTTTATTGGATGAGGGAGATATTGTGTTTTAAGGGTACTCCCGGAAACTGTTTTTTGATGCGAAGGTGAAAAAATATGTGCGTAATCAAGGCGCGACGAAGGAGCCTAGCCGAAGCTACGAAACTGAGAAGCAACGCAGATATGAGCAAAAAGATCAAGACTTGGTCTATAACGGATTTAGTAGTAATGACACTAGCCATAGCAAAGTGACTGAGGATAAACGATGATTACGTGCATATTTTACATCTAAGCCATTAAAAAAAAATGGCGTTTCGCGTAAAAGGATAGTTTCCTGAGGTACCCTTAAGCCATTCGGAATAGGAAAGGCCTTTGGAACAGACTCAAAATTTAAGTCTCATCATCTTAACATGAATACTGCGCAGTGGGGAAGAATCAACATGCCCAAACAATCTATGCTTTCCCTTTTGTCAGCTCCTCCGGTGTGGGTGTTGGATGTTTCTCATATTGGTCATGGACTAGCAACATCAATAATCCAAAGACCACAGCTCCTACGATGAGTAATACATTAATTACTCCATCAGCCGAAAACGAAATTTTTATGAGGATGGTCGAAATCACAAATCCCGAATTCCGCATAACTTTGTGAAATTGATCCGAGTAGAAAAAAGAGGAGAGGAGTAATAATACATCTACTATAACGAGGATGGAGAAAAATTCATCGAAAAATATAGCGTTGGCATCTTTAAGGTCCATAGTGTTACCACCATAGTGCAAAAGCGCATCGCTGAACCAGCTGTAAAAGCTATAACTAGCCATGAGCAATAAGACGGGAACTAAGACGATAGCAAGGACCTTTTTCAATGTGATAAATCGCTGAATTTTCGCTGCTTCGAGGCGCTCTACACCAATGTTGAAATCTTGCCTTTTTTTGACCTGCTGATAGAAGAGAAAAATCAAATAAAAGAGGAGGATAGAAGCTCCTATATCTATTGTGAATTGAACGTCATCGCTGATCTCAAACCAATTTGTCGAAAATTCGATATTGGCTATATCTTTAAAGATTCGACGAATAATGATTAGTGTGATGATTTCGTACTGTTTTCCGATATAAGATGTGATCGACTTGGGTAAATAGTAGATCAGTAAATAGACCTCATAGATCAAAATAAATGAAAAAGGAGTATAGATAGCTGCGATCGGATTACTGGTGAAGTCAGAATCGAGTGTTAATAAGCCTTGATTTACCAGAAATATGATGAATAAATGAATGAGGTAGCTACCGATTGCCACAAATAAAATCATCCGTTCCCCTTTAGACTTGGTAGTGTCGGATAGCAGTGCTTTGTGAAGTATGGATATGATTGGCTTTATTTTCATAGTGGAAAACTCTATGCACCCAACTGAACTATACGCTTAGCAGATATTGTTGCCTTTTCTCAAGATTAGAATTATGATTTATCAACATCAATTAAGACCAAAAGTTTTCACCCGAATTATTCATAAGGCAAGTTTCCTGAGGTACCCTAATGTTAATTCTTTAATTGAAAGAAAAATTGTATATTTAATGAAAAATTACCGATGATGAAAACTTTACCCCTACTTTTAAGTTGCTGCTTGTTTTTCTCAACCTTTGTCATGGCGCAAAATCAGGCGCCCGTAGTTGATGATATTCAAATGACAATTGATGCAGATCAATCTGTGATTTCTGTCGATTATGGTGTAATGGATGCAGAGGGTGATGCCATTACTTTATGGCTGAAAGTGTCCGAGGATGGCGAGTACTTTTACGTGCCGGACAATGGCCTCAGTGGCGATGTGGGTGAGAATGTGTCTTCAGGTCAAAACTCCCTGAGTTGGGAATATCCAGAGAGTGTAGATCCGCGAGAACTCGAGTTTCAATTATCAGTTTGGGATGATTCAGAAATTGATATCCAGGAACTTGTCAACCGCGTTGACAGCAATCGCATGCGAACTCTTCTGGCGGCTTATCAGGGCATTCGTCATTATCAGACCAATCCATCTGCTTTGGAATCTATTAAAGATTCTATCCAGCAGCGATTTGAGAACGCTGATTTACAACTGAGAAGACAGGATTTTCAATATAACGGAACAAATGGTCAAAACATCATCGGTAAAAAATCCGGATTGGAAGATGAAGCTAAAATTTGGATTGTTGACGGCCATTTTGATACTGTAGAAGATAGTCCGGGTGCTGATGACAACTGTTCTGCTGTGGTTGGAATGCTGGAATGTCTCGAGATATTGAAGGACATAGAATGTAAGAACAGTATTCAATTTATGGGCTTTGATTTTGAAGAACAAGGTTTAATTGGGAGTCGTCGTTATGTCGATAACGACATCCGCTCTTATGAGGAGATAATGGGTGTTTTTAATTTTGAAATGATTGGATATTACAGCAATGAGCCTGGATCGCAGACTCTTCCACTTGGATTTGATGTATTGTTTCCGGAAGCGGCACAAGCTGTTGCAGATAATGATTTCAGAGGCGATTTTATAACGAATGTGGGAAGTGAAGCTTCTACAGAATTGATGAACTTGTTTGAAGATGCCTCTAGTTCTTATGTTCCGGATTTAAAGGTTGTTTCTGTACAGGTGCCGGGAACGGGTTCTATTGCACCTGACCTGCGACGAAGTGATCATGCGCCTTTCTGGGATGAAGGATATCCTGCATTGATGCTAACCAATACCGCAAATTTCCGCAACTCCAATTATCATCAGCCGGAAGATACACTTGAGTCCTTGAATTTTACTTTTATGAGTCAGGTAGCTCAGGCTACCTTGGGTGCATTGTTGGATGCTGCCGAGCCAGTCAATGGTCGAACTTATACCGTTGAGTCTTCCGTATCCTACCGGCATGTGCATATCTCTGAAAATGCTCGCTTGGTTGTTTTCCCTAACCCGGCGGAAAGCCAAATCAAACTGCGGATTGAAAAGGGTGGTAATCACTTGTACGACATAGGTATATTTTCGTTGAATGGCCAACAAGTTTACAATGGGAAAATGTTGGGCAAGGACGAAAGGCTAATTGACCTCAATGCCTTTTTACCAGGACATTATATCGTGGTGGCCAACTTTTTTGAAAACACGCTATCTTCAGAATTGCTGATTCAGAAGTGATCGGTTCATCATACATTGGGTAAAAGCTGCGCTGAAGACAAAATGCACCATTCTATAACTTGATAAAATTCTGTGACCTCATGCTGGGGGCTCTTTTGATGAGCTTGAGCCTAATTTTATTTGAGATGGGCATTGATGGAGAGAAATTCACGATTTTGAATTGAGTTGTAGTATGTCTATGGCTGCGGCGGGTATTTCATGTACCATTCTTCGCCAGGAATGCCATACTTTGAACTTTTAAACCTTTTCCCGCGAGCGGCAGGATGATAAGCTCCATCATTTGTTGAATGCATATTCCTAAAGGAAAAGGAACAAGCGATTTGTACTTATTGATCACTCAACATTTTAGTCATTCTTAACGTTCCGTATAAAACGAGTGAGAAAATCTCTGTATTCCTTTCGATTTTCTTCAACAGAAGGAAAGAGTTATACTTTTTTGGTATCTTTCTCGAGGAGTACAAAGCTTCATTGTGAAATACATTTGTTTTGTTGTAGCTAAAACACTACTTAGATTCACAGGGCTGTTTTAGGACAATAATTGCAAGTCATTCACAAACATGCAATAGATGAATGGTTTCGATTGAATCGGATTTTATTCTGCGATTGATCTGATTTATGTGTTAACTTTATAAGAGTGGGGGCAAATTCAAAAATAGTGACAGATTTATATCAGAGAGGAATTCAGGCTTTGCGGGCTGATACTTCTCAGGAGATCGTGTATCGATCCATTGATGTTCTGAACGACCTCTTACGCCCGGCAAATCTCATCTGGCTTAGGGGAAGGCAGAATCTTCATTGTCTTAATGACAGTACAGAGAGGATCGATAAAACTATCGAATTTAATAATGTGAGCTGGGATTTAACTTCTGGTTCAAATGAGGAGTGGATCAAGCGACAAGCGGGTTCGCTCTGGTGCTATGGGTGGAAATTACGAGACGAGGACCAACTTCTTATCTTCCTGGATAAGCCGATAGATAGTAGTCTGGAAGCTTCGCTGAGAGAAATGAGCAAAACATGGATTCAAGTATCTTCCAGAACACGTGATTTAGAACAGAGAAAGTTTTTAGAATATTGGGCTAATGGTGCTACTGATGCCATTCAAGTGGCGCACCTGGATGGACGGTTATTTTATATAAATGATCGGGCCGAGGAGCGCCTTGGGATAAAGAAAGAAAACTGTTCTGATTACACTGTTTTTGATTTTGAAACTCTTTTTGCAGATCAAGAGGAGTGGATAGATCACGTCAATGAGTTGAAGGAAAAGAGACAAATAAAAATTGAAGGGGAAAACACAAATCAGCATACAGGGGAGAAGTTCCCCGTCGAGGTAACTGTTAAATACATACCCTGGAATGGTTCTGCTTTTATTGCAGCGCATTCAAGGGATATTTCTGAAAGGAGAAAGGCAAAGCACGAATTAGAGGCTACGCAGGAAAAAACCAGGAGCATTCTCAATGAGATGTCGGATGTCGTCTGGTCTGCAAGTCTGCCGGAATACAAATTAATTTACAGTACTCCCTCAGCAAAGAAATTATTTGGTGATTCCATCGATAGCTGGTACCAAAATGAAAGCTGGTGGGAGCGTGCAGTCGCTCCAATAGATAAAGACATTATAGATGAGATCCTGGTCTCCCTTGAGAAGAACGGCAGGTATGCTGTAAAACATAGAATTTTAACAAATGAGGGAAAGGTAAAATGGGTGCGCAATGAAGGCAAATGGGTGTATGACGATAAGGGTACACCTATTCGATTAGACGGGGTATTAAAGGACCGAACATCACAATATCAAGCTGAGCAGTCCCTTCAGCAAGAAGTTGAATTGCAGGAAATTCTGATTGATATTGCAAACACCTATATCAATTTGGACCTAAGTGATGTTGATGTTAACATTAATAACTCACTTAAGAAATTGGGTGAGTTCGTGCTGGCAGATCGGGTATATATTTTTGATTATGATTTTGAAAAGGATATCACCATCAATACTTATGAATGGTGTGGGGAAGGGATTAGTCCCCAGATAGAAAAACTTCAAAATGTGCCCTTGAGCGAGATTCCGCAATGGGTGCAGGCCCACCGGAAGGGAGAGTCCTTTTTCGTTCCGAAAGTGGAGGAATTAGGTGAAGAAAAAGATGGCGGATTAAAGCAAATTCTAAAATCCCAAGATATTAAGAGCACTATTTCTATTCCCTTGATTCATCAAAGCGAATTAGTCGGATTTATCGGATTTGATTCAGTACGGCAACATCACGACTATTCCAAAGAAGAAAAAAAGTTGTTGTTACTTTTCGGGCAAATGCTCATTAATATTCGCAACCGTCGAGCCTGGGAGCGCCAGCTTCGCCTACAGGAGGAAAAATACCGAAATATAATAGCCAACATGAATCTGGGGTTACTCGAAGTCGATAATAACGATATTATTCAATTTGCCAATCAAAGTTTCTGTAAAATTTCCGGCTTTTCTCTGAGAGAACTCGTCGGCACGAAGGCGTCGCATTTGTTTTTGAGTGAAAAACAGCAAGAGGTAATTCACCTTCAACAATTGCGGCGGGAAAAAGGGGAGCCCAATACTTATGAAATTGAAGTTACCAGTAAAATGGGAGACCGCAGATGGTGGTTTATAAGTGGAGCACCCAATTTTGATGACCGGGGCGAATTAGTGGGCAGTGTTGGAATTCATCTCGACATTACGGATCAAAAGCGCCTGGAAAAAGAGTTGGAAAAGGCCAAAGAGATGGCTGAATCTGCTGCCTGGGCTAAAGATTTATTTCTCGCTAACATGAGTCATGAAATACGCACACCGCTCAATGTTATTATAGGTATGATTCGAGAGCTTAATCGCGAGAGACTGAGTGATCAGCAGTCTTATTATTTGCAGCAATCTGAAGCAGCAGCTAAGCATCTGTTGACGATTGTGAACAACATTTTGGACATCGCCAAGATCGAATCCGGTGAGCTGGATATTTATGAAAACCCCATTCAGCTAGAGACATTAGTTCGGGATATACACAAAATTTTCCTCAATCAAGCAAAGCACAAAAACATCGATTTCAAGCTGGGTGTCGATTCGGATATTTATATAAGTCTCAATGGGGATGAAGTCCGCATTCGTCAGGTGCTGATAAACTTGATTGGGAATGCGATAAAATTCACTGAGGAAGGCTATGTGAGTCTGGACCTAAAAGTCATAGAAGATGCCCCGGAGGTTCAAACGGTGAGAATTGTGGTGAAGGATAGTGGGATAGGCATGTCGGAGCAGTTTATTACCCATTTGTTTGATAAATTCTCGCAAGAGGAAAATGCCGCAAACCGAAAGTTTGACGGGACGGGACTGGGCATGGCGATTTCACGGGATTTGGTCAAATTGATGGGCGGAGAATTAATGGTTCAAAGTAAAAAAGGAAAAGGGACGCATTGTTGGTTTGATTTGACCCTGAGCAAGGTTGAGCATTCCGCTGAAGATTTACTTTTGGTTTCTACCGCTGGTGAATTGGAGAATCGTGAAGAGATCTGCGTACTCCTTGTGGAAGATAATGAAATGAATCGCTTCATCGCCATTCAGACTTTAAAGCAGTTAAATGTTGAAATCACCGAGGCAAAAAATGGGCGAGAAGCTGTTGAAATTCTCAAACAAGAGTCATTTGATTTGGTTCTGATGGATATTCAAATGCCGGAAATGGATGGCGTTGAAGCTACAGATCGAATCCGTCGAGAATTGGGATTAACTATGCCCATACTAGCTCTTACAGCCAATGCCTTCAAACACGATATACAGCGGTATTTGGACATTGGAATGAATGATTATATTACTAAGCCCTATGATGAAGAAGAATTTTTGAAAAAAGTTAAGAATGCCCTGTTTTTGGCTCGAGACAGCAATCGCAAAGATGGGGAAGACTTAGAGTAATTCCCATGGAAGTAACCTACTCCTTTGTGAAAACCCTCAAAGTCTGTTGTAATAAGGCCAAATCGATATTTCCCATCATTTTTAATCGGTTGAGATTTATCATTCAGTTTGGCCTAGCGCTGTGCAACAGTCCCGAGCCCACGACAGAGTGGGCGAAGGGAGACCAGCCCCGATATTATCGAACGAATGGGAAGTCTGGTGAAGGAAATCTTTCCTATTTTCCTTAGTCAGGTATCGAGAGGTCCCGGGGCTGGGCCGAGCGAATCCGGCGGAGTCCCGAGGAGCGCCGTGGGCGATCTCGAGGACAGAGCCGGTCGCTATGAGCGAGCTGTGAAACATAGCGGCTGCCGCCG
>JAWLFI010000051.1:0-15246 GCA_041685645.1 Saprospiraceae bacterium
TTTCACTGTAACTGTGAATGATAATGAAGGTCCCGACTTGACTTGTCCGCAAGACTCTACCATTCAATTGGATGTAAACTGTATGGCGCAAATACCGGATGTCTCCGACTGGGTAGATTACTCAGATAACTGCACGCCATTCGACTCTATAGTGTTCACCCAATCGCCTCCAGCCGATAGTACGGTTGAAGGAGCACAAGAGATTTTAGTCACAGTTACAGTTACCGATAGTGCAGGAAACAGTTCGACTTGCGATATTAATTTGATCTTCACGGATACACTGCCTGTAACCATTACCTGCCCGGATGATATGATGGGCTTTTTTGATGAGAATTGTGAATACGAGCTTCCCGATTTTAGAGATAGTGCTATTGTAGTGAGTAGCTGTACTGATCCGGATAGTTCAATTATAACTCAAATACCGGCTCCACAAACCATTATTGACGGAGCTGAGATTGGGGATACGCTTATAGAAGTGATTTTGATTGTGGGGTTAAATGGAGGAGCAACAGATACTTGTATGTTTGAAGTAGAAATTTTAGACACCATTCCTTCCGTGTTAACTTGCGCACCGGATATGAACATATACGTAGATGCGGACTGTGAGGCTATTGTTCCGGATCTAACGCCTGAATTAGTAGTTGAAAATAACTGTATATCCGACATTGGTTTTACAGCTGTTCAGAATCCGCCGAGTGGTGATACCTTAATTGCAGGAGACACGGTTTCTGTTATGTTTACTGTCACAGTTGATAATGGGGAAATCCTAAGCTGTGAGTCTGAACTGATCGTCCTGGACACCATTTCACCGGCCTTGGATTGTCCCGACCCGTTTAGCTTAGCACTAGATTCGAATTGCGAAGGAGAAATTCCTAATTTGCAAGACTCTATAGATGTCAGCGATAATTGTACGCCTGAGCAGGAGATTGCCTATACGCAGACACCACCAGCAGGAGACCCTGTTAACGGTGTAGGAACCCAGACTGTAGTAATTACGGTGACTGATAATGCGGGCAATATTACGACCTGTGAGGTGGAAGTTGACTTTGTTGACACGACAGCACCTGAACTCACCTGTCCGGATGATATCACCGTTGAGGGTGGTCCGGATTGCGCATACGAAGTAGAAGATTTTACAGGACAGGTAGTAGTTTCGGATAACTGTTCCAATTCAACAGAAATTACGGTGACTCAGGACCCCGCAGCAGGTGAAGAGTTGACAGGTGTAGGAACTTATGATATTACGATTACAGCGGCTGATTCCAGTGGGAATACGTCGAACTGTACATTTACAGTTGAACTTATTGACGTCACACCACCGACCATTGAGCAGCAAGCAGATACGTCCGTGTCAACAGATCCCGGAGTTTGTGAGGCATTTGTGACCATACCGATACCTATTGCAGAGGATAATTGTGAATTGGTAGACTTTACAAATGACTACAACAATACAAACGATGCTAGTGATACCTACCCGCAGGGAACGACAACGGTGATTTATACAGCAACGGACGGATCGGGGAATAGCTCGACGATGAATTTCACGGTAACTGTAGAGGATGATGAAGATCCCGAATTAACTTGTCCGATAGACTCAATTATCCCATTAGATGTAGATTGTATGGCGCAGATTCCCGACGTATCCGGCTGGGTTGATTATTCAGATAACTGTACGCCATTTGATTCAATTGAATTTGTGCAATCACCACCTGCCGACAGCACGGTTGAAGGGCCGCAAGAAATTATCGTGACAGTTACGGTTACAGATAGCACAGGAAACAGTTCAACTTGCGAAATTAATTTGATATTTACGGACTCACTGCCAATAACGATTACCTGTCCTGATGATATGACGGAAGTGTTTGACCAGAATTGTGAGTACGAACTGCCCGATTTTCGAGATAGTGCTATTGTGGTCAGCAGTTGTGTTGACCTGGACAGTTTGACGATAACTCAAACACCAGCTCCACAAACAATTATTGACGGAGCAGAGATTGGTGACACGACTGTAGAGGTGACTTTGATTGTAGGTTTGAATGGAGGAGATGCAGACACTTGTATGTTTTTTGTAGAGATTTTAGACACTATACCTTCTGTGTTAACTTGTGCTCCGGATACGAGCATTTTTGTGAATGCAGACTGCCAGGGCATCATTCCAGACCTGACTCCAGAGCTTTCAGTAGAGGATAACTGTATTTCTAATATAGGTTTTACCGCTGAACAGGATCCCCCCGCAGGCGGAATTCTGTTAGCAGGAGATATCGTTACAGTCACATACACCGTATTCGTCGATAATGGGGATACACTGAGTTGCGAATCTGAACTTACTGTCCTGGACTCTATTTCACCTGAGATAAGCTGTCCTGAGGATACAGTCTTATTTCTGAATGAAAATTGCGAGTTAAGTGTGCCTGATTTTAGTGGGGAATTTATTTTAGACCCTGGCTGCGAGGATAGTTTGGCGATCGAGGTCGTGCAAAACCCAGCGCCTGGAGCGATTATTCCCTCTTTCTCAGGAGAGGAAATTACAGTAACTCTTGTAGCTACCAATCCATTGAACAATACCGCGGATACTTGTGAATTTATAATAGAAACGCAGGACACAATTCCTCCAACTCTCGAGTGCTCTGGAGATACAGTAATAATAGAATTGGATGCGGACTGCTCGGCAGAAGTGCCCGATCTATCTACAGAAATTATCTCTCTTTCAGATAATTGTACCGAAGAGCAGGATATAGTGGTGAGTCAGGATCCCATTGTGGGAACTGAAATAAACTCCCCAGAAAATCCAATAGATGTTGAATTGACGGCGACAGATCAAAACGGAAATACCGCGACCTGTATTGTCACTTTGGACTTTGAAGATAATATGGCTCCTACCTTAATTTGTCCTCCGGACACGATGGTAGCATGCGAATTTGACATTGACTCTACACAGCAATATGGCGACCCGACCGCATTTGATAACTGTTCAGATGTGACTGTTACATTTGTCAATCAGTACTTTAGTCAAAATAGTTGCACGGTGGATTCCCTAAAACGAACCTTCACGGCAGTTGATGAAAGCGGCAATGAATCCACCTGCGTTCAAACTGTTATTTTTGAAGGGAGTAATCGCGACCTGGACTCTACAGACTTTATATTTGTGGATACCGTGTTTACGGAGGACTGCGAAATGACTGACCCGGAAGATATCCCTGGATCTATTCCGGAGTTGGATCCTGATTTAGAAGTGTGCAAAGTTATTAGTACCAGCTTTGAAGATGGCCTTGTTCGGGATTCTGATTTCGGTTGTCTTGAGTTTGATCGAACCTGGACTTTAGTCGACAGTTGTGCCAATTTGAATGACCCCAATGATGGAATCTTCATATTTGACCAGTTAGTTGTTATTAACGATACGGTATCTCCGGAATTAAGTGTTCCGTTCCTGGATACCATCATTTATATTGATTCATGTGGGATTGAAGCAGAAATTAACTTTGCGTCAGCAACCGCTTCAGATTGTGTTGGAATTGATACGATTTTCAATAACTCTCCATTTGCCGATAGCAATGCAGGGGGCGATATAAGTGGAACCTATGAAGAAGGAGCTTACGAAATCACAATCACAGCCGTGGATTCCTGCGGGAATGAAACCGCACAACTGATTAACCTCTTTGTTACCGACACCTCAGACCTCGAATTTACTTGTACTTTCAAAGTGGAAAAGCCGTTTGATACGACTACATTCATGGTGCCCTTTTTTATAAGTGAGATGGTTGAAGGTCTGGTGAATTCATGTGGAAATGAGCCTATCGGGCTGATTGAGTTCTCAGTGGACCCAACAGACCCCTCAGATACGGTACTTACCGTTACTTGTGAAGATTTCGGTCCGATGGGAACGGAGTTTGTCGAAGAAGTCCCGGTTTACGCCTTTATTGACGGACAGTTAGTAGATAGCTGTACGACTATAATCGCCATTGCAGATAATGTTATTGACTGTATGATTGAAGCGATTATGGGTGGAGTTGTGGATGTGAATCAAGAGCCTTTCGAGCAAGTCGATGTGTCTGTGACCGGAAGCGATACATCTTGGTCGAGAACCAATGAAGAAGGTGATTTCGGGTTTATGGATTTACCGGGATATGGGTATTACCATTTGGAATGCGATTTTGATGGCAGTCCCTATGCGGGAATTTCCACGCTGGATTTATTACTCATTCAGCAGCATATTTTGGGACTACAACTTTTGGAAAGTCCGTATGCTCAAATCGCGGCTGATGTGGATAAAAACAAACGCATTACGGGTAGGGATATCATCATGTTGAGACGACTTATTCTGAGTATTGATACTGAAATGCCGATCGATAACTGGCGATTCATTCCTGAAAGTTATGAGTTTATTAATCCTGACAGGGCCTATGCTGAGAATTATCCAGAATCTATACAAATAGAAAATCTATACGAGACGATATTAGATGCTAACTTCATAGGTGTCAAGGTAGGAGATGTGAATGGATCCATCTCTCCCAATGCCAGAGGACGATCCGGAAGCGAAGTATGGAGTGTTGAGAAAACGAGTGAAGATAAAGTTCACTTCTATGCCAATGAATCCCACGCCTTGTATGGATTTCAATTTGAAATTCCTGCTCAAAACTGGGGCAATGTCGAGATTTTGGATGGTCAAATACAAATTGAAGACTACCAGCTATCTTTTGCAAAAAATGGTAATCTCCTGCTGAGTTGGTCAGATCCTTACGGACGAAAAGTGAATTCGAGTCAACCTCTATTCTCTCTTCAGTCTGATCAAGTCTCACAGTGGTCCAACTTTGAACTTTCCGGCGAGCGCCTGGCACCGGAAGTATATTCGGGTGAGCTTAGAGATGTGAAAAGCCTGAAACTCCATTGGATTGAAGGAATTCAAAACTATGCACTGCATCAGAACCGACCGAATCCTTTTGTTGAATCCACCGTGGTGGCCTTTGAGCTTCCATCTGCTGAAGTAGTTGAGTTTACCGTTTATGATAATACGGGACGCACCATTTTACAGGAAAAGATTCAAGGCAAAAGAGGCTATAATGAGTGGGAATTGAGATCTACTCATCTCCAACAATCCGGATCTTATTACTACACCATGAAGGCGGATAAGTTCCTGGGTAGTAAAACTCTGATACTGGTCGATCCGTAGTCCCCTCGATAAAGTTGATGGAATACCATAATAATAGGGATGGCTCAAATGAGCTGTCCCTATTTTTTTTCATGACATATAACGATTTACACATATTTTTATAAAATTATATTATAATGCTTTACATATTAAGGAAAAATGTAATATATTTGACCTAAGTCCAACCACAAGACTAAAAACAGTAGCAGTAGAACTGCAAATTTTAACGACGACTAAAACACTAGATTATGAATTTTAAAATTCTACTAGCTTTGCTAGTTATGGGTGGACTATGCTATATGGTTCCCCTCAATGCGCAATGCGATTGTCTCACTTCTAATAATCCGGAAATTAGCCCCATGGCTGACCTGACCATTTGCCAGGGAGATACGACTCAGCTTGAGGCTGTGGTTCTGCCGGGTTCGATTTCATCCTTTCCCGATGCTTATTTTATTGAACGAGATACGACGCGAGTCGCTCAACAAGTTGTCAAATACAATACCTCTTCCGGTTTGGATACTTCGGAGGATATCTCTTCTTTGGATGCTGTATTTGGCGGGAGTACTTTCAAAGGGGACTCTCTATTCTATTTGATTCGACCCAATATCCTTGTTAAAACTCAACCTGATTCTTTGCCTTCGTCCCTTGACACTCTGTCTTACCCCGATGCCCGCAGCGGTCAATTATGGGTAGGACTTAGCTACGATGATGCGACAGGCTCATTTTATGCACTTTCGAATCGAAATAATCAAAGCCTCAGTCTTCTGTATTCTTTAGATGAGACAACGGGAGATACTATTTTACTGACAACGCTGCCACATGGCATGCGCTGGTTAACATCAGATGGTGATGGTACTCTATTTGCCGGCAACTCCAGGACGGATAGTTTGTACAGCATTGATGCCACAAGTGGAATAGTGGAAGCAGTTGGACCCTTTGGACTTAACTCGTTGGCTTGTCAGGGAGCTGATTTTGACCAAACTTCGGGTGAACTCTACGGTCTGTTTTATACAGAAGATGACGAATCCGTATTGGGTTTCATTAATTCTAGTGATGGCTCTTTCTGTGCATTTGATACAGTTGGAGTAGAAATGGCCTGCCCGCTGTCCATCCGGAATTCTACCATTGAAAATGCTCAATTTTCTTTCTCATGGTCTCCGATTGATAGCCTGTCTAGCGGTGAGATCTCTGACCCCTTAGCCTGGCCAAGTGACACGACGACCTACACCGTTACAGTGACGGACGTTTGCGGCAACTCCTCAACAGAATCAGTTACGGTAAACGTGGTGCAAGCACCTGACCCCCTAAATTCTCAGGCCTGTCTGTCTGATGTCAATATTTATCTCGGTCAGGACTGTTCTGCGGAGGTCACCCCGGATGCTTTATTAACACCCGACTATCACTGTCCCAATGAATTTTACGAAGTGACCATTGATGGACGGCCGGAGCCCATTGTGGATGGCGGAGATATTGGCACCACTGTTGAAGCGACGGTACAGCCCATGGGTGGGGGTAATTCTTGTACTTCTAATGTAACGGTAAATGATGACCTGCCTCCTTCTATTGTCAATTGCGAGGATGTTACCCTATCATTTTCGGACTTAGTGCCTGAATTTGAAGCGGAAGACAACTGCGATCCCAATCCAACAGTTACAAATGTGTCAATAGAATTTACAGATACAGTTTCATGCAATACACCTTTCCTTTACGCGGCAACTCAAACAGGCTTTGCCACCGATGCCTCCGGAAATCAGAGTGACAATTGCGAAAGAACTATTTATTTTTCTGCCCCAACGGCGGATGAAATCACTTTCCCCGACTCTTTGTCCGAGGCAACGGGAAACTTCATAAGTTGTGATGAAACATTCCCTACAACGGCAAACGGCATTTACCCTACACCTTCGTTTTCAGGAGTGCCAATGATCAATGGTTTTGCCATATCTGACTATCCACCGGAAGTACCCATTGATGTAAACATGGAAGATATTCCATTGGTGACTAATCAACCTTGTAAAGTCTCATTCCTGAGAGTATGGAATGTCATTGTTTGGGACTGCAATGAGGCGGATACAGTGGCCAGCTATCAGCAATTGATTCAGATATTAGACAAGGAAGGACCGACTTTTGACCTGCCACAAATCGATACACTATCTACGAACAATAACTCCGATTGCTCGGCGTCTGTCACGCTGCCCTATCCGTCAAATGCAAATGATAAT
This sequence comes from Saprospiraceae bacterium, assembly GCA_041685645.1. Classification (GTDB taxonomy): domain Bacteria; phylum Bacteroidota; class Bacteroidia; order Chitinophagales; family Saprospiraceae; genus JAWLFI01. The sequence goes on from JAWLFI010000051.1 coordinate 7,366, forward strand.
TGCACAGATATCGATCGAGTATCAGTGACCTATGGCATGAATACCATTCCTGATCTCATGCAGGGAGGAGCCACAGTAGAACTTCCTTTGGGACAAACGGAAGTCATTTACAGAGTGTATGATGAATGTCTCAACAGCACTCTGGATACTTTAACCCTCACCGTAATTGATGAGAATGAACCAACAGTGGTTTGTCGCTCTCCCAACGTTGGATTGAACACCTCAGGGCCAACCCGGGTCTATGCCCAATCTTTCGACGATGGCTCTTTTGATGATTGTGGATCTATTACGCTGGAGGTAGCTCGTATGACGCCCGCTTGCAATTACGATGACTCCTTCGGCCCTTTCCTCGAATTTACTTGTTGTGATGTTGGCGATGATGTCGACGTTATACTCAGAGCAACTGATGAAGCTGGCAATGTCAATATTTGTATGACGACGATTGAAGTTCAGGATAAATCAGATCCGGAAATTGTCGCTCCGGATGATATCACAGTGAGTTGCGAATATCCGGTGGACTTTTCTGACCTTTCGGTTTTCGGAAAGGTAGTTACCACCGATGACATCAATGCGGTGAATAATCGATCGCTAGAACCCGATGTGGAAGAAATCATTTTGACTGACCCGGGCGTTGATCCGGTGGGCCCAACTGTTTACGGACTCGATGGCGTTGCCTATGACAATTGCGATTTCACCATTGATGAAAATTATCAGGTGGAAGATTTAGGTTGTAATTCATATATGATTGAACGCACCTTCGAGGTAGTGGCTAATGGGATAGTTGGTGATTCTGCCACTCAGCTAATTTACGTGCAAAATATTGCCGAATTTAGTGAGGCGGATATCACTTGGCCAAAAGACACAATGTTAGTCAATGCTTGTAATGGTGTAGATACTCATCCGGATAGCTTAGATGAGCCTCATGCATATCCTCGGTTTACCAGCGGACCCTGCAATAATGTAGTGGTTAGTGAACCTGAAGATACGAGATTCTTTACCCTGGACCCTAATGATAGTACTTGCTACAAAATTTTGAGAAAATGGCAAGTTATGGACTGGTGCAGTCAGGATCCTAATGGAGACCCCATTGTTTTTGAACACTCCCAGTTGATTAAAGTAGTGAATAGCGATGGACCGGAATTTACAACGCCGGATGTCGATATTGTTGAATGTATTACGGATAGCGCTTGTGATAATGGGTTTATCGAATTGACTCAAGAAGCAGAAGACGACTGCACCCCGGAAGAGGATTTGAATTGGTCCTATACCATAGATCTATTTAGCGATGGCTCTGTAGATCGGGTAGGCGCTTCTGCTGATGCCAGCGGGGATTATCCGATTGGAGTGCATGAAATCACATGGACAGTAGAAGATGGATGCAAGAATAAAACGAATCGAATACAATCCTTTGAGATCGAATCTTGCAAACTCCCTACACCAATTTGCCAATCGGGCATTACGGTGGAGTTGACGCCCATGTATATTGACAACGATACCTTCGCTATGAGTCAAATCTCTGCTGATTTAATCGGGGGAGAGTCCTATCATGCCTGCGGTTATGATGTCACCGTTTCATTCTCAACAGATCCCGATGATACAACCCTGGTTTTGGACTGCGATGATGTGGGAACTAAGGAAATTGAAATTTACGTGACTGATGAGAAGGGGCGACAAGACCTTTGTCGCACCTATATATTGATTCAAGATAACACCTTGACATGTGGGAATGATCCGGGACCTGTATTCCCCGTTTCGGGCAGCATTACAAACAGTGCGACATCTAAAGGTTTGCCCAATACGGAATTGCATATCACCGGAGGAATCAATTTCATGACTCTATCCGATGAGAATGGATATTTTGAATTTCCCGGATTGTCCGGCGGCGATGAATATACCATTCAACCGAAAAAGGATGGAGATGACCTCAATGGCGTCAGTACCTTTGATGTACTCTTAATTCAGCAGCATATTTTGGGCATCAACGAGTTTGACAGTCCATATAAGTTCATTGCAGGTGATGTCGATAACAATCGCAGAATTACCGGGCGCGATATCATAGAACTGAGAAAATTGATCTTAGGCATTTATGACGAATTGCCCGACAACGAGAGTTGGAGATTTGTAGATGCTGACTTTGATTTTGGTCAGAAAGATCCATTGGATACCGATTTCCCGGAGAGTTATGTAATCTTTGACTTGGATTCTGAAATGCATATCGGCTTTGAACCAGTAAAAATTGGCGACATTAATATGTCAGCCAGCTTCCAGAATCGACAAGCACAGACGCGATTTGATGAAGAGCAGGTCTTTAGCAGTGATGAGCAAAGTCTGGAGTCTAAGGAGAATTATTCCATTCCCGTCTATTTAGATGATGTCACAGAACTGTACGGCTTTCAGGCGGAGTGGATGTTCAATCCCAATATTCTTACCATCGACCGCGTTCAGGGCGAACAGGTAGAGTTGACAGATGCTCATGTCGAGATGAGTGATGGACAATTGCGCATCAGTTGGTCCACGCCAAAAGGGCAGGAAATTGACCCGCAAACCCCTCTGTTCCATATCGAATTAGGGGCTCTCAAATCGACGCGCTTAAGCACGAGTCTGCAATTGGCACCGAATCGGGATTTCTCTTCTGAAGTGTACACCTCTGAAGGTGAGCAGGAAGCGAGTTATCGCGTAAAAGCGGAGAACCTCACGATGCCATCCTTTAAATTGAAGCAGAATCGACCGAACCCCGTGTCTAATCAGACCATTATTGATTTCCAGATTCCTGTTTCTATGCACGCCGAATTGGTCGTCACAGATGGCAGTGGAAAGGAGGTTCATCGCGAGCGCGCCTTTTTCTCTCGAGGATGGAACCAGTTCAGTTTAGATAAGAGTAATCTGGGTAACTCCGGTCTGTACTTATATCAGGTATCTGCCGGTCCATTTTCAGAGAGCAAGAAAATGATATTGATTGATTAATTTTAGTTGTTGCAGTTGACCCTGACTTTGTGGGGAGTCCATTTGGGCTCCCCTTTTTTTTGCTCTTATTTCTTTTTGGGTGTTCCGCCGGCTGCCCAATAGGCGCCGGCGGCGGGCTATGCGGGGGTTCCGTCCAGCACTTATTTCTTCGAGGATATATCCATGTAGCTGTTTTACTAAAAGTTGGGTATCTGATGTGCAACACAAACAGAAATGAAAAGTGCTGGACTCGCTTCATCAAAGATGAATCGACCCCTACTATCCCTAACACGGGGCTTTTCGGTTGAGATAGGAATAGACAATGAAAGGGGTGCAACTCCAGCTTCTCTGTCAGCACACCCGACTCACTCTCAAGGTGACTGAGTGGGAATCCGGATCGTTTTGTCAGCTCACACCTGCATCTACGATTTGGCTTCCTCTTCCTCCTTTAGAACCCGTCGAAGGATCTTGCCCACATTGGATTTGGGCAATTCGTCACGCCATTCCACGGATTTTGGGATTTTGTAACCCGTAAGATTCTCTCGGCAGTGCGCAATGAGTTCCTTTTCAGTCAGACTCTTATCTTTTCTCACCACGAATATCTTGACGACTTCATTGGACTTGGGATCCGGTATGCCGATGGCAGCTGATTCCCGTACTTTGGGATGCATGGAGAGCACGTCTTCTATCTCATTGGGATATACATTGAATCCCGAGACATTGATCATATCTTTTTTTCGATCGACAATTCGAAAATACCCATCATCCATCATTTCTCCAATATCGCCGGTGCTAAACCATCCATCATTGAGAACGTCATCGGTCTGTTGCGGACGATTGTAGTACCCTTTCATAACCTGAGGACCCTTGATTTGAATTTCTCCCGCCTGATTGGGTCCCAGGATATTGCCCTCCTCATCTACAATGCGCATATCTGTGGATGGGGCCGGAACGCCCACAGAACCCAATCGCTGTCCTCCGTCAATGGGGTTGACAGAAGCAACAGGAGAGGTTTCCGTTAGTCCATAGCCTTCAGTGATGGGGCAACCCGTTACTTTTTCCCAGCGCTCAGCAACAGACTTCTGCACGGCCATTCCTCCGCCTACACTGATTTTTAAATTAGAAAAATCGAGCTCTCTAAAGGGCTGGTGATTTAACAGTCCATTGTACAAGGTATTGACTCCGGTCATCAGGCTGATGGGGTATTTCTTGAACTCTTTAACAATAGAATCCAGGTCTCTCGGATTCGTTACCAATACACTGAGTGCACCCACGGCCATCATGGCCAGACAATTGACAGTGAAGGCAAAGATGTGATAGAGAGGTAAGGGGCAAAGCACCCGTTCAGAATCTTCAGTTAAACGCGTGGTCAAAATAGCCTTGATCATGAGCATATTTGAGACGATATTTCGATTTGTCAACATCGCACCCTTGGCAACACCCGTTGTGCCACCGGTATATTGGTGAAGAATTACCCGGTCGGGATCATCTTCGAAATCAGGTAGTGTAAACTTCTTTCCTCCCTTTAGAGCATCTTTGAAGGATATGGTATTTGCAATATTGAACTTGGGAACCAGTTTTTTGATATATCTAACGACGAAATTAACGAGGGTGCCCTTTACCATCCCCAACATTTCTCCAAGGCTGGTGACGATCACCGTATTTATATTCGTCTCTCCAATTACTTTTTCGAGATTATGGGCAAAGTTTTCCGCGATGATGATAGCCTTTACATCTGAGTCTGTAAACTGATGCTTCATTTCCCGAGGGGTATAGAGCGGATTTGTATTTACGACGACGAGTCCTGCTCGAAAGGCACCAAAAAGTGCAATCGGATACTGCAGTAAATTGGGCATCATCAATCCTATTCTATCTCCGGGCTTGAGTCCCCTGGAGTGCAGGTAGGCGCCGAAATCTCTCGACAATTTATCCACTTCCTTATAGCTCATCTCCTTGCCCATGCAGGAAAAAGCCTTTCGGTTTTTATATTCTTTCAGGGAGGCATCGATAAATTCGTTGAGATTGCGATACTCATCGGGGTTGATATTAGCAGGAACTCCTGCAGAATATTGTTTTAACCAGGGTCTGTCGTTGCTCATATTCTTGGGTTTATTGGTTTGAGTCCGGCTTTGCTTTTATGCAATCAATTGATGATCGATTCTTTATCCATTATCCTCTTCGACTTGTAAAATATGGAATTACCCTCAACTTTACAAATCCATGGCTTGGGAGAGAGGTATTCTTTTCTCACTATCCCCATATCCTCGGATTTTTTTTTCTCTTGCTCACCCCCTCACTCTTATAGAACTTCTATCAGTGGTCATATTTTATGAGCTGACTTACTATAAAGGGCACTCTTTATATTTCAAGAGAGAAAAAGTGAAATTCTGGACCTCACCCCAATTTTATTTATATTACAATCCTAAAAAATGTTTTCTTTCCGGAGGTACCTCTAAAAAATTGCGACCATGAGAATCATTCTGCCTTTGTTACTTTTTTGTTTCCTATCTATCTCAACTTTCTCTCAGGATATCCGGATTTCAGGAGAAAAGTACGAGCAAGCTTATATCCCTTTAGATGGTGGGACCGTATTGACAGATACGGCGAACTTCTGGAAAGGGCTGGAAGAGATTGTTACTTTTTCATCTCCGAAGTCTTTTTTTGCTGGGAGTAAGGTGTTTGAGGAAATTTATGTAGGTGAGCTTTCGCCCATTCTTTTTAATGTGAGTGATGACATGTCTTTTTTTACACTTGGACTCTATTTTGGCAATGAAGAAGAAGAGGTTCGGGATGTCATGGCACATCCTCCGGGTGATAGCTTGGCTCAAGCTGGGCGGGTAACTGTTTTGGAAACAGACTCTACATTCACGGTTGAATTTCAAAAAATAACATATGAGATAATTGATTTCCAAACAGGGGATACAAGTGTTTTAGATGCCCAATTTAGCTATCAGTTGCAATTTGATTTTAAAAATGATAAGATTCGATACCATTTTGGTGAATCAATAATTAGTCCACAGGGACAGCAAAAAATAGACGAATTAAGTATTTTATCTGCTTGTTTGGTAGACTATGAAGTAGACGAGGACGAATATTATTTTCAGTGGATTTTTGCTGAAATGGATCCGGATGCTCCGGATTTTGTTGCCGGTGAAGGCGAATTGGACGACGAAATCCCTCCCTATCATCTAAGCTCGGTTCCCGAAGCAGGCACTGTATTTGAATTTAGCTTCGATGTGGTAACATCTTCAGAAGAGGCTACAGGCGCTTCAGAAGCGATAATTTTTCCCAACCCGGGAGGAGAGCAACTCAGGATTCGCCGGGGTCAGGGTAAATTTAGTTATGCAGTTCGAGATGCTTCCGGGCGACTGATGACTGAGGGCGAGGCGGTGAGTGAGCAGCGGATTGATGCGAATGAGTGGCCGGCCGGTATGTATTTTGTTTCTGTAGAGACTGAAACCCGGTCGATGGACAAGATTTGGATTAAGGCGGAGTAGGTTCTAAAGCGGTAATAGAGTAAATTGATTTAATAAGCCATTATTCATAAGCTATTAGACAAAGATTGTCCATGGGTAAATCGTCAAAATAGTTCGTTTTTTGCTGTTCATCTTATTTTTGAGTGGACGTTTCGCTCATCTAAAACGTATTGATATTAAATTGCGAAGATGAATTATATTCTACTTTCTACCCTTTCGTTTCTCACCTTTAATTTTGTCTTTTCCCAACCTCCTGATCTTCAAATAGTAGGAGAAAAAGAGGAAAGTGAGTACGAACCGTTAGCCAATGCTATGGCAATTACTGATACCACAAATGCGTGGTTCGAGCTGGATTGGTCTATGACATTATCAGATACTATAACTTTGGTCGGAGATGAAAGGCTATCACTGACTGAAATACATATCGCACAGGAAGGAGGTCTTTTTATAGAGTTAAAGGGAAAGGATGCGTTTCTCACGCTGGCACCACTCGTGCTATTGGACTCAACTGACTTTATTGGCTATTCCTATATTTCTACATTTAATGACTTAGAGAACAGGGGCAATGTCTATTATACCTATGAGGGTGAAATCCTAAAGTTAGAATTTAGAAACGTAACTGCGGCTCAGGTTTTTACCTCTGGTTTCCGCCATTTAGATTACAGGTTTAATTTTCAGGTGCATATCGATACCAAAGATGGCAGCATTTCTTACCATTTTGGAGAGATTTCACCCGTGGACGAATCTGTGGATATCCCTGAGAACGTCATTATAGTGAGTAGTGTATTATTAGATTATGTAGGAGATGATGGAGATTTCTTTACGAATCGTTTTGTTTCGGGTGATTCAGATGATCCAATTTTTGTAGAGACTCCTTTACAGAGTGAGACACTTCCAAATATAGACAGTCTACCCTTTACGGACAGCAGGTATGTATTCCAATTTGAAAAAGTCACTACAAGTGTCGCAGGAAACCTGAGCAATAGGAGAGGAGAGACAATCAAAATATTCCCCAACCCGGGCAGCAATCGGCTCATCGTAGAATATCCTGCGCTGGAATTTGATTACGAAATCCGCAATGCCACGGGTCAATTGATGGATTCGGGCACGGGTTCCCGCCGAAAACAGGTGATAGCCCGGGACTGGCCGGCGGGGATGTATTTTGTTACGGTAGGGACAAAAGCCCGGTCGATGAATAAGGTTTGGATGAAGGCGGACTAATTGCTGCTACGCAGTTTCATGGCCACAAAATAAAGATGGAAAAGTTGCAGTAGATTTTTGTTCAGATCAAGGAGGGAGGAAAGAGCATAGCAGTTCGACTTCGAACACCACGGCACCTTATCTACGCAACTGAGTAGCAACGCAGATAGTAGCAAATAGATCAAGACTTGGTCTATTTGACATTGAGTGGGCTTGACCCTTGTGCGTATTTTTTGCGCAAGCGCTGTGCAGGGGTGAGGGG
>JAWLFI010000226.1:0-3674 GCA_041685645.1 Saprospiraceae bacterium
CGACTGGTGCAGCACAACTGGGCGCGTTCATTTTTGATATTTATGTTCCAGACATGGAGACTTTTTCCGATGCGAATGGGTGTTACACAGCCATATACCGTTCCATCAAATACGGATTTGAGATGGTTGGCATTGATTTCTATTCCCACGGCCATATACTGAGTGGGTTCGGGGATGCATAAATAGGAAGCCACAGAACCCAAAGTCTCCGCCAGGGCAACACTGGCTCCACCGTGCAGCAGGCCCATGGGTTGTCGGGTTCTGTGGTCCACGGGTAGGCTGGCCCAGAGCTGTCTTGGGCCGGTGGCAATGAATCTCATACCCAACTGTTCTCCTAAAGTGCCTTTTCCGAGTTGGTTGAGTTGAGTGAGATCCGGAGTATGTGCCCAAAGGGTTGATTTCATAAAGTATTTAACGTGGTGGAGCTCATAATAGTTTGAAAATAATAGTCGTAAGCGCAGATATGCATTGTTTTTGTTGTGTTTTTCTCAGCAATACAATGGATGTATTGAGTACAAAACAGCTAATTCTTCAATGAAATATCGCTTTGCATCAGCGCTGTGAGTAGTGCGAGGCCAGGGGCCGAAGCAGTCACCGGCGCCATGGAGTACTCATGGAGCTAGTGTCATTACCACTAAATCCGTCATAGACCAAGTCTTGATCTTTTTGCCCAGCTCTGCGTTTCTCTTCAGTCGCATAGCTAGTGCTATGCTCCTTCGTCGCGCTGAGTGTCATTACTGACGAATTTCTCATAGAATAGAGGTGGCGCCGGGGACCGCGCTACGAACATAGCGACCGCCGCATTTGGGCGGCGGTGATGCCCTAAAAAAATGATTTAAAAGGCTAAGATTCTTCCCAATTTTCTAGGGTATTTTCAATGATATCGCAACACTGGTGCAATTGATCTTCCGTCATGATGAGCGGAGGCGCAAAGCGGATGATATTTCCATGCGTTGGTTTAGCCAATAAGCCATTGTTTTTGAGGGCGACGCAGATATTCCAGGCCGTTTTGGATTCACTACTATCGTTGATAACGATGGCATTGAGGAGGCCCTTACCACGAACCAAATTGACGATATCGAGCCGATCGACTAATCGTTGCATTCTCTCTCTGAATATTGTGCCGAGACGCTCTGCATTGGCATCCAGACGCTCATTTTTAACTACCTCGAGGGCAGCTTTAGCGACTGCGCATCCGAGGGGATTACCGCCAAAAGTGCTGCCGTGTTCACCGGGGCTAATACACAACATGATGTGGTCGTCGGCGAGGATGGCGGAAACGGGATAGACGCCTCCAGAAATCGCTTTTCCCAAAACGAGGATATCAGCGCGAGTCTCATATCGATTTTCGCAAAACCCCTGGCAATCACAGCGTCCGCAAGTGGCCAGCAATTTACCGGTCCTGGCTATGCCGGTCTGCACTTCATCTGCGATGAAAAGGACATCGTGTTTTTTGCACAGTGCATGAGCCTTCTTGAGATATTCTTCATCGGGGACGACTACACCGGCTTCTCCCTGAATGGGTTCGAACATGAATCCGGCTACATTGGGATCTTGCAGGGCTTTTTCCAAAGCGGGGATGTCGTCGTATGGAATAATGTCATAGCCCGGCACGAAAGGGCCAAATTCTTTGCGACTGCTGGCTTCAGTGGAGGCCGAGATCGCGCCTAAAGTTCGGCCGTGAAAGTTGCTTTCCACAAAAATGATCCGAGCTTTATTCTCGGGGATATTTTTCTTTTGATAGGCCCATTTTCGGCAAAGTTTAATGGCCGTTTCCACCGCTTCGGCGCCCGTATTCATAGGGAGGAGCTTGTCGTAGCCAAAATACTCGGTGGCGTACTTTTCAAAGGGCCCGAGTTGGTCATTGTGGAAGGCACGGGAGGTGAGCGTGAGTTGGTCGGCTTGCTTCTTTAGGGCATTGATGATGTGAGGATGCGCGTGACCTTGGTTGAGGGCGGAGTAGGCCGATAGAAAATCGAAATACTTTTTCCCTTCTATATCCCAGACATAAACCCCTTCGCCTTTTTGTAGGACGACGGGCAGCGGGTGATAATTATGGGCGCCGTGTTGATGTTCGATATCGATAAAATCCTGCTCAGCTAATTTTTTTTCTAACATATATTTTGATTTAGATTGACCAACGTTCTACTATATTTTTAACCTGAAAGATAAGACTATGTTGTCCATCATTCAAAATAACTCCCTTTGAATGCCTGCATTTAAATTCCTGAGGCCACTGCTGACTCAATCTCTCGATGACTAGCTCTCGGCTGATGCGATCTCTTTTCATCACGCGTCGGATAAGCATGGCCTGTGGTGCGACAACGGTAATGATGGCGTCAAAAAAGTTTTCGTGCCCCGCTTCAAAGGTCAAGGCAGCTTCCTCAATGGCAGCGGTATGCCCATTTTCTCGTTGTTGTTCTATCCATAGCTGCAGGTCTTTGTGGACGGCGGGGTGCACAATGGCATTGAGTTGCTTGAGTTTTTCCCGGTCGCCGAACACCCTTTTTGATAAATAAGGTCGGTTCAGGCCATTTTCGTCATAGCTTTCTTCTCCAAAGGTCCGGATGATTTTTTGCCGGACTTTGGGTTCTTTCTGCATGAGGAGTTTGGCTTGTTGATCTGCATAATAGACCGGATAGCCCAGGATCTCAAATATGCTGCAGCAACTTGATTTTCCGCTTCCAATATTTCCCGTAATGGCTATTTTTTTCATGTAGGTGGGCGATTTTACTCTATGATGAGAGAGGTGATTTTCATGTGATGATCAGCTTCCAAATGTATTCGAGAGGCGGAGTGTCCTACAAAATGAGTGGCGATGCGATTCCAGCTATTTTCCACTTGAGACAGAGGCATGGCGATGCGAAATTCCGGCTTTGAGCTGAAATCTTTTTGTAGAATGTTAATTTGAGCAAATTTAAAGGCCTCCATGATGTGAGGCATTTGTGCATAGGTGCACTCGATGCGAAATGTTTCCCGGACTTCTTTTTGTATTACGGTGGCATCCTGTATGGCTGCGGCTGTACTTTCTCTGTAGGCTTCGATGAGTCCTGAGACACCGAGTTTTGTTCCTCCAAAATAGCGAACGACGACGGCGCCTACCCGGAGTAGATTCGCACTGTGCAATTGGCCTAAGATCGGGCGACCGGCTGAACCGGAGGGTTCTCCATCATCATTGAATCGCTCCATGGGCTCTAAGGGCCCGAGGCGAAAAGCGGTGCAAAAGTGTCGGGCTTTGATATGTTGCTCGCGGATAGCGGATAATTCCCGTTCTAATTGGTTCTCGTTCTCCATGGGAAAAACTGAGGCGATAAATTTAGAGCCCTTATCCTTAAATATCCCCGAGCCCGGCTGTTGAATTGTGCGATAAGAATCTTTAGATTTTTTCATGGTGATTAGGAAATTAGAGCAATGGCCACAATGGCAATTCCGAATCCCAGCCATTTTAGAGGGCTGAGAGTTTCTTTAAAAAAGACTTTTCCCAAAAGTGCTGTACAAGCAATAATGCCCACATTTACTATGGGATAAAAGGTACTACCTTCCCATCCGCTATTCAGAGATAAAAGTATAAAATATATAGAACCATAGTTAATGATTCCGAGTAGAACTCCCGCTTTTAATTCTCTGTGAGTTGGGGCGCAGCTTTTGCGAAGCATTCGCCAGCCCAAAATGAC
>JAWLFI010000227.1:0-3665 GCA_041685645.1 Saprospiraceae bacterium
TTTATAGGTAAGACGGGCAGGGGAACGCATGAATTTCACGATGTGATGGATCGCGTGGATATTATCACGGGGACTTATGGGAAAGCACTTGGTGGCGCTTCCGGCGGTTTTACTGCTGCCCGAAAAGAAATTGTAGATCTCTTGCGACAGCGATCCCGACCGTATTTGTTCTCTAACACTTTGGCACCAGCTATTGTCGGGGCGAGTATTTCAGTTCTGGATGTATTGAGTACATCCACTGCTCTCAGAGATAAAATCACAGAGAACACCATGTATTTCAGAGAGAAAATGACCGCTGTGGGATTTGATATACTAGAGGGTACCCATCCTATTGTGCCCATTATGCTTTACGATGCTCCATTGAGTCAAAAATTCTCCTCCAAACTACTGGAAAAAGGAATATACGTCATCGGATTTTTCTATCCCGTTGTGCCCAAGGGGCAGGCTCGGATTAGAGTTCAAATCTCAGCCGGACATGAGAGAGCTCATTTAGATCGAGCCATAGAGGCATTTACATCTGTGGGCAAGGAATTGGGAGTCATTGACTAGTTGAGTATTTTGAGGGTTCTATTATGCCGCCCCGTATTCACTTACCAAAATCGCAAAATAAATAATATGAAGAAATTGATATGTGGGTTGTATTGGACTTTGCTCCTTCTCGGCACCACGCAATTGGCGACAGCTCAAGCTGACCGCCAAATGGATGCAGGGGAAATCATGCATCAAATTCAAAAGCTAAAGGTGGTTGGGTCCGCGCTATATATTGCGGCGCATCCCGACGATGAAAACACTCGTCTCATTTCATATTTGTCAAATGAACGGAAGGTGCGAACCGGGTATTTGTCGTTGACTCGAGGCGATGGCGGACAGAACCTCATTGGACCTGAGCTTAGGGAGTCTTTGGGTGTCATCCGCACGCAGGAGCTTTTGGCTGCCCGGTCTCTGGATGGAGGTGAGCAGTTTTTTACCCGGGCCAACGATTTTGGGTATTCCAAATCTCCGGAAGAAACACTGCAGATTTGGGATGAGGAAAAGGTCTTATCAGATATGGTTTGGGTGATTCGTAAATTCCGTCCGGATGTTATCATCAATCGATTTGACCATAGAACTTCAGGTCGGACCCACGGACATCATACGAGTTCTGCACAACTCTCCCTTGAGGCATTTGAATTAGCCGGAGATCCTTCGGCATATCCGGAGCAATTGGAGTATGTGGAGACCTGGCAACCCCAGCGTTTATTTTTCAATACCAGTTGGTGGTTTTACGGTTCTAGAGAGGCATTTGAAGAAGCAGATAAATCGAAGTTAACGAGTGTTGATATTGGTGTGTACTATCCATTGCTCGGCACTTCTAACAATGAGATTGCTTATGCAGCGCGATCAAAACATCGCTGTCAGGGATTTGGAACAGAACTCCGCCGGGGCGAGCAATCAGATTATTTAGAACTCATAAATGGCGAATGGGATGAAGAAGAGAAAGATATTTTTGACCCCATTGATATAAGTTGGGAGCGTTTGTATGGTGGAATGGGCATTGCCAATCTCATACGAATGGTTGAACAAACCTTTGACCCCAATGAACCACAGGAGGTATTGGACCTACTTCTCCAAATACGAAATGAAATATCGACTTTGGATGACCCGTATTGGAAGCGTGTAAAACTCGCGGAAATTGAGCAACTCATCAAGGCATGCACAGGGCTGTACATTGAAGCCATAACCCCACAGGCAACATCGATTCCGGGAGATTCGATAGATGTTAATATCGAAGCCACTATTCGTCGTCCAATGCCCATTCCGGCCGTTTTAGAACAAGTCACCATCAAGGGAACCAGTTTAGATACCTCTTCTTCAATTACTTTAGGCCGATATAAAAAATTCAATCAACAGAATAAATTGTTTTTTGAAGTGGAGTTAGCGGACAGTTTGTCTTACAGTACCCCCTATTGGTTAAAGGAACCCTGGGGCAGTGGAATGTACACCGTACCAAAACGAGAAAACAGAGGGCAGGCAGAAAACGATCCCGCTTTGACTGCAGAGATTTCGGTGCGTTTTGGTCGGCAAATCATTACCTTTCATGAGCCTGTACAATACAAACGGGTCGATCCTGCTATAGGAGAACTATATGATCCCTTTGCCATCACTCCACCCGTCTTTATAAATCCGCAGGAAGGCACATTGGTTTTCACCTCAGATAAGGCCAAGAAAATAACATGCAAAGTAGAGGCGATGAAAAGCAAGCTGAAGGGCAAACTTCAGTTAAAAACACCAAAAGGTTGGCAGGTTGAGCCGAATGAAATTGCAGTAGACATAAAATCAAAATACGATTCGAAGGAGTTTGAATTTAAAGTGCGACCGGATACTACTGAGAATTCGCGAGATGGCTCTTATGAATTATCTTTTACTCAAGAGGGTTCGGCAACTGAGCATCAACTTTCACTGACGAAGATTGAATATGAGCACATTCCCCTCCAATATGTCATGTTGCCCGCTGAGGGCAAATTGGCCTCTTTTGACATGAAGAAAGCTGGGCGCAACATCGCTTACATCATGGGTGCGGGAGATGACATTCCGGCTTCACTGGAACAAGTGGGATATTTCGTCCAACAGTTGAGTGAAGATGATATTCAACCGGACATACTCAAGGCCTATGATGCCGTCATTTTAGGAATTAGAGCATACAATACTTTAGAATGGCTCGGACGAAAACAAGATGTTTTATTTGACTATGTTTCTCAGGGAGGGACCTTAATCACTCAGTACAATACGAGTTACCGAATGAAAACGGACAAAGTGTCTCCTCTACCATTGGAGATTAGTCGAGAACGAGTCACCGATGAGACTGCGCCTATGTTGATGGCTGCACCCGATCATCCCGTATTTAATTGGCCTAACAAGATCACGAATGAGGATTTCGATGGCTGGGTACAAGAACGAGGGCTGTATTTTGCCGGAGAACGGGACTCCTCTTTCATCAGCTTAATTGAGAGTAATGATGTCGGAGAAGAAGTAACGACTGGAAGCTTGGTCATCGCACCATACGGCAGTGGATATTACGTGTACACCGGCCTTTCCTGGTTTAGGCAGTTGCCTGCGGGGGTCCCCGGAGCCTTCCGAATATTTGCAAATCTCTTGGCATTAAGTGATTATGAAGATTCAGAAACGGAGCCTAAAAGTGAATAAACCGGACGCACAAACGAATCAGAAACCTCCCTTTTTAGGCAGTTGGAAAAGAGTTTACATAGCACTCTTACTATTTGAATTGGTCCTCGTTTTGGTATTCTATGCACTCACCTATTATTACAACCATTCATGAGCAGTCTCGATTGGGCAGTTTTATTGGGCACTCTCCTATTCATTGTCTTTTACGGCATTTGGAAAACGAGAAATATAGATACGGCATCCGGATATCTCCGAGGTGGAGATGATATGCCCTGGTGGCTGATCGGTCTTTCGATTATGGCCACTCAGGCGAGTGCCATCACTTTTTTATCTACACCGGGCAAAGCTTACGATGATGGTATGGGGTTCGTTCAATTTTATCTTGGACTTCCTCTGGCTATGGTGATTCTTTCAGTCTTCGTTTTACCGATGTATTACAAACTTCGAGTATACACGGCCTATGAGTTTCTGGAAAATCGGTTCAACGCCTCCACCCGAACCCT
>JAWLFI010000228.1:0-3646 GCA_041685645.1 Saprospiraceae bacterium
AGTGGATTTGATAACGGAATTCAAACGCAAAAGTATGATGAAGTACGGATTTTTAAGTTTCCTTTTTCTCTCTTTGTTCATCTGGAGCTGTGCAGATGATCCCGAAACGACTGAGGGAGATTCAGACACACAGGAAGTAAGCCAGGAATCCTTTCCCGTAGAGGTTGAATCTGATGAGGAAGGTACACCACTCCCCTGTTCTGTCATCGCGGATGAATTATTGGCCAATCAGCTTGAAGGATTTGCCAGTTCAGACCGCATTCCCGAGAAATTAGAGGATGCAGACTCTCAGTCGTGTTCCATGAGTCTATTAACTGAGAATGGCCAGAAAATTGGTGAAATTCGGCTTATCGTTAAGGCAATGGAGGCCCGTCCCGATCGTCAGGCCATCGCCAAGCGCGCCAAAAACACGAATTACATTGATGACCTCCCCATGCCGGCTATGGTTCGTCATTTAAACACCCTGACCACCCTGGTTTTTGACCACGGTTTATACACCTACAATCTCAATATCAATCTCCGCAAGGGTAGCAATGCAGATCAGTACCAACTGGCACGCAGCATCGCGATTCATATTGCGGATAATGTAAATGTAGAGGAGTAGCGCCGCAAATCTATTCTACAGCTCAAACAGGATTTCATTCTATGTGAAGAGTACACACCTTGCCTGCAAATGAAGGAGTGTTGAAACGGTATTGATTTTTGTCTCAGATTAGGCCATTTTTATGTTTAGGGGGATCCCCTTCGTCCTCCGGTCGGCGGACTCGGGTCGCTATGTTTCGGGGCTCACTATTCGTTCGGCCCTTCGTACGCCTGTGGCGTACTCGGTCTTCCTCCCTACGGTCGTCACCCCTTCACAGCGCTATCCCAATTTTTAATATTGTAGAGACGCGATGCATCGCGCCTCTTTATAACCCATAAAAAAACCCTGGTAAACGCTGAAGGGGCACTACAAACAAATGGAGTTATTAGAACGCGGATTATGCGAATAGGGTTATGTCTGGGGGAGAATTAGCCATTCTTTCTGAGAACCCCAAAATAAATATTTTATTTGAGCATATAGGTCGGTGATGCACTCATTCAAAAGGAGGTACACCCAATAACAACTCGTGACGTCCAACCTTTTGTCTACTCTCCTGTTGAAAAACCAGTACAATGTCTCAGATACATATTTTTTCTGAAACTAAAATAAAATCGAAAATGAATTTACAAAACAAAACAGCAATCATAACCGGAGCTTCCAGCGGAATAGGAAAGGCAACAGCATTAAAATTGGCCGGGGAAGGCGCAGCGGTAGTATTATGTGCCCGAAGTGAAGAAGTGCTTAATAAATTAAGAGATAAAATAGAAAACGATGGCGGAAAGGCATTGGTGGTAAAAACGGATGTCACCAAACCCGATGAGTTTGAAAACGCGGTTTCTCAAGCTCTGGCTGAATATGGGTCTGTCGATGTGTTGATTAATAATGCCGGCTTGATGCCCATTTCATACGTGGAAAAACTCAAGACCGATGAGTGGGATAAGATGGTGGATGTCAATATTAAGGGTGTACTTAATGGAGTGGCAGCTGTATTGCCCACCATGCGCAAAAACAAAAGCGGACATATTATAAATATATCGTCGTCTGCAGCACATAATTATTTCCCGGGCGGCGCCGTGTATTGTGCGACCAAAGTAGCCGTAAAAATGTTTTCCGAAGGATTACGCAAAGAGCTTGCTCCTAAGTATGGCATAAATGTAACTTCCATTGAGCCGGGGGCAGTGGATACCAGTCTTTTTGATACTATCACTGATGAAGATATTAAAGAGAAAATGAAAGGAATGAAGGAAATGACTATACTCCAGGCGGAGGATATTGCCAATTCTATTTCCTACGCTTTAAACCAGCCCGACAGAGTGAACATCAATGATGTGTACTTGATGCCATCGGAACAAGGATGATTAGTAATTGATATTAAAAATACATTATAATGAGCAACGGCGGAACGAAAGAAGTGATAGAGACCACAAACCCGACTACGGGCAAGCGTCTCAGTCAGTATGATTACATGACCGATAAAGAGGTAGGACAGGCCATTTCACAGTGCCAAAAGGCCTTCGAGTCCTGGAGGGAAGTTTCCTTGGAAAATAGAGCTAAAAAGATCAAGGGCATCGGAGAGTCCCTGGCCAACTCAAAAGAGGAGTTAGCGCAGTTAATGACCGATGAGATGGGAAAAACATTGAAGCAAAGTAAGCAAGAGGTAGACCTTTGTGTTGCGATTTGCCAGTATACCGCTGAGACAGGACCCAAAGAACTGAAAACCGAAGAGCGAGATCTGGTCAGCGGTAAGAAAGGGCGCGTTTCCTACGCCCCTATTGGTATAGTTTATGGCATTCAACCCTGGAATTATCCAAGCTATCAGGTCGTGCGGTACTCCATAGCTAGCCTGATGGCCGGAAACGGGGTTTTATTAAAGCACGCATCAAATGTGACAGGCTCAGGTAAACTGTTGGAGCGTATTTACAGTGAAGCCGGTATTCCGAAAGGCTTGTTTACCACTCTGGTGATTAGTCACGATCAATCGGATGAGGTCTTAAAGAATAAATGGGTGCGAGGAGTAACGCTCACAGGAAGCCCCGATGCAGGAAAAAATATAGGCCCGAAGGCCACCGCGGAGTTGAAAAAAACGGTACTGGAATTGGGTAGCAATGACGCGTATCTGGTGTTCGAAGATGCGGATATTGACAAAGCGGTAAAAGGCTGTGTTTTAGGGCGGATCTATAACAATGGCGAAACCTGCATTGCAGCGAAGCGCTTTATTGTGGCCGACAAAGTGTACGATGAATTTCGAGAGAAGTTCGTCAAGGCCATGAGTGAAGTAAAAATGGGCGACCCCAATGACAGAGCTACCCAGCTGGGTCCCATAGCTCGCGAGGACCTCAGGGATGACTTGCATGAACAGGTCGTGAAAAGCGTCGAATTGGGCGCCCGGATAGCCTGTGGTGGAGAGGTTCCGGATGGGGACGGCTTTTTCTACCCCGCCACTGTATTAGAACATGTAAAACCCGGACAGCCTGCGTATGAAGATGAACTTTTTGGGCCTGTAGCTTCCTTGATTAAAGCCCGAGATAAGGAAGATGCCATGCGTATCGCCAATGATAGCCGCTTTGGTCTGGGTGGAGGGATTTTCTCTAAAGATGAAGACGCCGCTATCCAAATGGCAGAGAAGCATTTTGATACTGGAATGGTCTTTATTAATTCCTTCGGCCTGGCCGATCCCGCTATGCCCTTTGGGGGAGTAAAAAACTCCGGCTATGGGCGAGAGCACGGTGGGTTCGGACTAAAAGAATTCGTGAATATTAAAAGCGTTATAAAAAGGTAGCTTAGAGGGGTTGCTCTGGCCGAGGTTAAAGTATCTTTACTTCAGGTGAAAAGAATACCCGATATAAAAAGGCATCCTGGAAAGGGGGAACAAATTGGGGCTCTAAATGCAATGAGGTAGCAAGAACAAACAGAATGGTGCCCGGGCCCGCTTACATCTCGTTTAAGCCTTTTGAGCTTTTGAACTCACGAAATACATGCCCAGCTTTCCTTTTCCCTTTGCCTCTATTTCACCGCGGTATTCGCAGCTGTATTGATCTTTTACAATTTCGTAGGTCGACTGGC